>DATFMK010000255.1:0-3148 GCA_035267005.1 Balneolales bacterium | reverse complement strand
TCGATTTCTTCAGATACACGTGAAGCACTTTTGCAGCGATGGTGTCCGTCGGCAACATAAAGATGTTCAATATCACTGAAAGCCTCAACAAACGATTCAGGGTCGGAAACGCGCCATATTGTATGCTGAACTCCATCCTGAGCTGTAAAATCGTATAATGGATCGGACTTTTTCATGACTTCCAGTGTCATTTTATTGATGCTATCCTCTCCACGATAGGTTAACATAACGGGTTCGGCATGAGCTTCCTGTGTTATAATATGTTTGGTCCGGTCGTCTTCTTTATCCGGACGCGTGAGCTCATGCTTCAAAATGACATCTTTATCATAATCATCAACTGCCACACAGGTGAACAAACCCGTTTGAGAACGGCTGTTCATAATCAATCTGTAAACATAAAGTGACGGTTTCGACTCCTGAATTAATGGACCGTCGGATATCATTTTTTTGAGATTCTCCGCCCCCTTCTGGTAAACATTGTCGTCGTAAATATTGGTATCGGCCGATAAGTCAATTTCAGGTCGAATGACATGCAAAAAGCTGTTAGCTTTTCCCTTTGCTAACTCTCTCGCTTCTTCTGTATTGATAACATCGTAAGGGACACACGCCACTTCCTTAACTTTATCAGAATCTGGTCGCCATGCTTTAAACGGATGTATATGTGCCATTTATATACTTATTAATAGTTTCTAAATAATGTGAAAATACGGTATCAAAACCACATAATAAGAAACGAAATTATAATTAGAAAAGTTAGCTTACACGTTGTGGTCTATCCGTATATTAAAATGTTTGAATC
This sequence comes from Balneolales bacterium, assembly GCA_035267005.1. GTDB lineage: Bacteria > Bacteroidota > Rhodothermia > Balneolales > DATFMH01 > DATFMH01. Next base: position 2,349 of record DATFMK010000255.1, on the reverse strand, counting down.
TTGGGTTTATTGTGTTTGTTAAATGATTTGTATCTTTATTCTTACAAAACAAGGTTTAATAAACTAAAACAGAAATTTAATCATTAGAGAAATGTCGAATTCAGCTACACAAGAGGGTTCCCTGAATCCGGACGCAAAGAATCTCAACGAAGATCAGCAATTTCAACTTCTTTTTATGATGCTTGTTCAGCAACATGAACAAATTGGCATGATGGGATTGGGGAAACAGAAAAATCCGGCAACGGATAAAATTGAAAAGGATCTCAGCTCTGCCAAATATGCCATCGATACTTTGCGTATGCTCCAGAAATATACGGAAGGCAATCTTTCACGTGAATTAAAAGGATATCTCACTCAGGTTCTGAGTACGTTGCAATTGAACTATGTGGATGAGAGTAATAAGAAGGAATCGGGTTCTTCTGAGGAAAAGAAAGATAAAGAGTAACGGTCATAATAATAATGGAATAGATAATTAGCGATATGCAATCAATTACAGCCGGTGGCGGCATCATTTTTAAATATTCAGATAACGGGACCGAACCTTATATCCTGTTAATAAGACGGTGGGGAAAATGGGATTTACCGAAAGGGAAAAAAGAGGATGGTGAATCGATAGAGATGTGTGCTGCCCGCGAAGTCTCTGAAGAGCTCGGTATCCCGATTCCCAGTATTCTGGCTGATATTGGTACGACCTATCATGAGTATGACAGGGAAGGAATCCATTACGGTAAGACAACTCACTGGTATGCCATGTTTACAGCTGAGGATACTTTCATCCCACAAACGGAAGAGGATATCGAAAAAACGGATTGGTTCCAGTTGGACGAGGCTATGAATATCGTTGGTTATGAAAATTTAAAAACCATCTTAAAAGCTTTTAAAAAATGGTATGAAACAAGAAAATCTATAGTGGTAAAGTAATCAGGATTAACTTTGCCTTTCAAGCATTAATAAAAAAGAGGCGATTTCTGATATCAGAAATCGCCTCTTTAAATTCTCTATTTACCGCTTAATTAATTTTGAAGCTTGAATACAATCGGTAAACTGTATCGAACATTAACTGGTCGACCACGTTGCATTCCTGGTTTAAAGTGTGCTTTTCGGACGACTTTCAATGCTTCTTTGTCACATCCGCCACCAATACCACGAACAACTTTTGCATTCTCTACATTACCATGTTTATTTACGACGAACTGCACATAAACTTTCCCTTCAATACCTGCTTTACGTGCAAGTTCAGGATATTTGATTTTTTGCTCTAATCCTTTGAGTCCGCCAATTAACTTAGGCATGTGTTCTACAACAACGAATACCTGTTTCTGTTTTTTCTTCTTTTTCTTCCCTGAATTTTTGGGTGGCGGTGGTAGATTCAATGGCTTGTTCATATTCATTTCCGCATTCAGATTGATCGGTTGATCATTAATCACCTGATCGTTAGGAACAGCCACCGGCGTTTGGGGACGTGGGGGCGGAGGTGGTGTCTTCTTTTGATGTGTTTGAACAATTTGCTTCATCTTAACCGTCTGTTGTTTTGGTTGAGAGAAGTTCTCGTTATTGTTCGCTTGAAATTTGATGTTAAAAAGCACCAATAATATCACCAGAGTGATAACAAATCCCGCCTCCATATATAAATTGTAATAATTCCGGAGATCAGACTTTGGCTTCTTTTTATTTGCTAACGACATAAGCTTTGGGTCTGAGTTAATAGCTTCAATTTTTGTCCCCGCCTTGGGCTCATCTCCCTTTTGACGGGTGACAATAATGTAACGATTTATTTAGAAAAGTATTACTCTAAAATCGGCTAAATTTGTGAAAAATGACCAGTTTAAGATATAATTTTTATATAAACTATTGAAAATAATGTAGAAACAACTAAACATAGGAGTGTTATAAATTGTAAAGGCTTTTAATCGACCGGAATATAATTTTCAGTTTATGGAAAAACGATCATATCATTACGGCTTTGTATAAAGCAAGATATCCGGTTTTTAATTTTTTAACATTTTAAATAATAGTAGGGATTAGATTTTGTAGAATGAGCAACTATTAAATGGATAGGCTGAAGATGTTAACCCGGATTATTCACGTAAGCTACAAGAATGAATACATATCATATTGAAAAAACAATAACTTGTAAGAAATAGAGTTTTCCTCAAAATTGAGGAGTCTAAAAAGAGCTGCGAAATGTTGCTGTGCACTGCGTTGAATTTAAAAATGCTTAATCAATGTACCCATGTACGTTTCATGCACATTTTTAAATTCGCCTTGGTCACAACAAAATTTCTTGGTGAATAATCCGGGTTATCCGGGTTCTTTTATGTATACGGCATCCGTTATTAAATAATTTTG
>DATFMK010000254.1:0-2750 GCA_035267005.1 Balneolales bacterium | reverse complement strand
AATTCAGGATCTGGTTCCGAATTAACCCCTTCTCCCTTCCCACTTTTCACTTTTCACTTTTCACTTTTGACTTCTCACTGAAATCATCTCACAATAACGACTTTCCCCACCCCTTTTTCATTGTCTTGCTTATCGAGTGCTATGATCAGATATACTCCGGTTGGCAGTTTATTACCGTTATAATCCCTGCCATCCCATTCGGCACGACCACCACTGGCTTCAATTTTTTTGACGAGATGTCCATCAATTGTTACTATCCGAATGGTCGTTTGCTGTGAAAGTTTATCGATGATAATCGGCTGCGTCTCCCTGGAATAAGAATACGGATTCGGGTAAATAAACAGATGCTTCATCTTGGACTGCGCCCCTTTAACCACACTCACGTAACTCACCAATCCTTTATCCGTCGCCATATAGACGGTACCTGTTTGATCATCCACCGCTAATGAAATAATATTATTGGATATCAGTGGACTATTATCTACCGTGAAATGATTAAGGACCTTATCTCCATTGGGAGATACCAACCATACGCCGTCTCCTTCCGAGCCAATCCATTTTCGATTCGCCGCATCCACGGCAATACATGTAGCATGGAGATCTCGTAATAACAACGAATCGGAGTTCGCCTTGCGCAGAAATTCCGCTCTGCGATCATTCGCCGTTCCATTGATAATCTGATCCGGAAAGAGATAATGAACAACACCGCGATCGGTCCCAACCCAAATCTCTCCCCGTTTATCTTCCACCATTGCATTGACTTTAGCATCAGGTAGAAATCCCTGATCAATATTGGTCGTCAGATGATACACTTTGTCGTCATTTGGATTGGTCGGATCTCCGGTGTCTAATACCAAAATGCCTTCACCGGTGCCATCCGTGGTTTGAAGGCTGATCCACTTCTGATCGAAGGAATCGACCATTAAGCCATAATAGATATACGAAGAGCTTATGACAGAGGTGTGCCGAATACCAACCCATTTATTGGATCCTTTGGCGTGATAAAACAATGGCGTATCCGGAGCGAGATCACTTACCGCCCACATGTTTCCTTTACTATCATTATCCAAACCACTAATTACGATAAAATTATTATTCTCAGGCACCCCTTCCAGTCCGCTCGATACCCCATAAGTTGTGATTTTACCATTTTGTTTGTCCAGCTCAACGATTCCTTTCCCCCAGCTTCCAAAATAATAGGAACTGTCATTATAGGACGAGATAAATATACTGTTCACATTATTTTTTGCCAGTTCTGGTACGGTGCGGATATTATAATTCGACCATTTCCCATCTTTAAAGAGATAAAAACCCGTACTTGTAATACTCGAAACCGCCTTACCCGGCACCGGACTCGATCCTGAGATCAACACTCCTTTATCCATATTCAGACCAGAAAACAAATTGAGATAGGGTCCGTCGGGAGCAAAATATTGATCCACTTTAAGATTATTGTAATTATTAATCAGAGCCACTCCATCTGTTGAAGTCCCCACCACCAGAGAAGTTGTGTTTCCCGATTGTGTAAAATTTATGGATAACAACGGACGTCCCTTATCAACTGATATGCTTTTTAATGCTGATTTGGTTAATACATAAGCATTAGAAGCACTTACAGCCAAAAAACGCTGATCATTATTGGTGCGCTTATATTTGTCGATCGCGAGCGACGGAAAAACCGCAGACTTCGACCAGTTTTGTCCGTCGAACTGATAATTTTCACCACCCGATGTCGTAGCGTAAAGTTTTCCATCAAAGTAACCCAGCGCTACCGTCGGATCACTGGAATAGCCATTTGATCCGTCATAATTCTGCCAGTTTGAAGGAACCACCAGATCTCCTTTGGATGCATCCCCCACGGCAATGCCCTGATCGGTGGCGCAGTAAATTTTGGTTCCGAAGTAATCGATATCGTTTACTTTAATTCCATTGTCGAAACGCCCCAGGTTCGGATAGGTATCCAGGACCAGATCATTATTGGTGTCGAATACGACCGCCCCAAAATCCGTAGCGATTAAAAGACTATCTCCCTTCATCTTCATCGCGTTGATGCCCCGGGGATTATATCGCGTCGCCCGGTTAATATCTTTGAATTGCGTAAATGATTGCTTTTGGATATTAAAAAACTCGATCGTCCCATCCACATAGCCTAGCCATAATCCATCGTGAGAAACATCGTACGTCATAGCGGTGGGATTCACATTATACATGCCATCAATATTGGTAAAACGGGATTCCATCTTGCCATTTTTGAAAGCAAACAACCCGCCGGTCGTTGCGCACCACATCGTTCCGCTTTTATCCAGAGAAATATGTGTAACGGTTCTCAGTGATGAATAGGACTGCCAGGAGTTAACAACAGATTGAGCCTTCAAATGTTGAAAAGGTATAAAAAGAAATAGGATAAAAAGGGTAAGGCCCCCAAAATAACGTTTGAACATTATGATTATCGATCGATTGACAGCTTGCTGTATTTTCAATATTAGCTAATTTATAAAATCCCGGGAATACTAACAGGGGAAATATGAGTTTAGATGAATTGATGATGATTCAAATGGCTCGCTTCTCCACCCCTATATCCCCTAGAGGGGACTTTGGGCTTGTCTTTCATCTTTCTTCCGGGTAGAGCGGTTCGTTGCCTCCCCGCTCCCCCACAGATCCGTACGAGCAGATTTCCCGCATACGGTTCCTCTGCTTATGGTTTCGCTACCGGTTGGACCGGTTTACACCGTCCTCCGGTATCCAAACCG
>DATFMK010000253.1:0-2133 GCA_035267005.1 Balneolales bacterium | reverse complement strand
CAGGATTCAAGAAAAAAACTGACGGATCTGCAAAGTAAACTATCTGGTGCCATATCAGCATCCGATATGAATATTAAAAATGTTCGTAAACTGATCAACCAAAGGTCCGAAACTCAGGCAAAACTTCAACTCTCAATGATCGAAACCTATCATAATATGTTCGGTGTACTCAACTCTTCTCAGCAGAAAAAGCTGCAAGGAATGAATTCACAGGCATTTATGATAGTGATGATGAATTCGGTTCCTATGGGACAAATGATGGCTTTCTGTCAGTCAAATGGTTCCGGCAGGCAAGGAATGATGAATGGCATGATGGGCGGAAAAGGAGTCATGAGAGGAAATATGATGAACGGTGTAAATCCGAATTCCATGATGAATTAAGAAAACTTATATACGATTCATTACACACAAACAAATATTCATTGAGAGGTGAACCATTATGATGCACGATTGGATGATGAATAACCTGGGAGGGGGCTGGATGATGTTAGTATGGTGGCTGATCATAATTGTCGCAATCGTGCTTTTCTTTAAACTGATGCCTTCCGGGTGGGGAAATCAAAATCCCTATCCCGGAGAATCGGCGCTTGATGTTTTGCGGAAAAGATATGCTAACGGAGAAATAACACGCGAGGAGTATGAAGAGCGAATGCAAGTACTAAAGCATAGTTAATACCTTATACCTCCTAAAAAGATAAAAAGGGTGTCATTTCTGTATGAAAGGCATCCTTTTTGATTATCTGACCTGAGGTTTGGATAAGAAATGAATTATAAAAATGTCCGGATGTAAATTATGTATTCTTTTGCGACTATTAATTTCGGTTATCCTTTATTCTGCTGTGTTTGCATTTCCGATTTTATCTGAACCTCACATTAAATACTAAAAATCTCGATTCCGTTTACCCCCTTCGGGGTTGGAAAATGATAAATATGTTCCATTACCCCGCATTGCATACGTGGCTATTCATGTTATTCCCTCCCAGGGAACCGCTATAAACGTAGTAAAACATCTAAACCTTCATTAAACCGATAAACGTAGTTAAAGAGCGAGGGATACAGTGATGGAAATCAATTTAATGCCCAGTTACAAAAATTATATCCATACCTATTTTAACGTGAGTTCGAAATAATTTTCTAATTATTTTTACCTATCTACGCTTATAAGATCTCTCACCCAAAAAGCGGGTTCGAGATGACGCCTTTGAGTGATATTTGTTAACCATCTACATCATCTACGCCCATTCGCGTCATTTCGAGCGGAGGGAGAAATCTTAAAAGTAACCTACTCATTCCAAAACACTATTTTAAAGATGGTTTTATCGAACTCACGTTATTTTAAGTCTCGAAACAAGCTTTCCCTCTAAAATAGGGGGAACTGAAGAGGGTATGACAAACGTGCTATCCGGCAATAAATGTAACCAAACAAATACTAAATCACATTCCAGGACGCAGAGCGACCAAAGCAGCATTACAGGGTGGGAGCCCTGTAACGAGATAGGAATGGGTTTTTCGTCAGTGGTCTGTAAACAGTTGCCGTGATTTTTATCGTTCTGATTACTCAAAATGTAACTGCCATGCTACCAACCCTAAGCATCCGTCAAACCGGAATTTTAACTTTGAAACGGCTACCTTTTCCGGGACCATCGCTATCCGCTGTAATGGTTCCACCGTAATGATTAATGATAGCCATCACCAAAGACAATCCCAGTCCACTTCCGGATTCTGATTGAACGGGAGCATCATCAGAACGATAAAAACGATCGAATAATCGATTTGCTGTTTTTGGTGAAAATCCTATTCCCGTGTCAGAAACTATTAATTGTCCATATTTATGATCAAGCAGCCATGATATTGATATGGATCCACCTTCGGGAGTGTATTTTACAGCGTTATGAATCAGATTAAAAACAATCTGTTCGGCATGGGAATAATTCATTTTGATCGTTCCGGGTTCCGCTTCTTCAAGCCTGACCTCCAATTTTTTTTCTTTTATCCGGTCTACTAATTTCTCAATTTGGGACAGAATTACTTCACTCATTTCAACATCGTGCATCTGCACCGGACGGCTGGCTTCCACACGTGATAATTGCAGGAGCAGCTGAACCATCATACTCGCTTTCTGTGTTTGTTCGT
>DATFMK010000252.1:0-2401 GCA_035267005.1 Balneolales bacterium | reverse complement strand
CAACGGAGCACGAATTTATTTTGTTTTTGTGGGTGGGGAAATCCTAAACCGCCCTTAAAGGCGGTAACAGGGCTGGCTTTGCAAGCGCTTGTAATCAAGCAGTGGATTATCAATCCAGTTAACAATATGTATTTTCTCAGTTTATCCATGAATGTTGATGTCTTGGATTCAAGGGTCTAGTGCAACAAATTGTGTTTAACAATAGATGCAATTTAAAATTATTTTCAGAAGTAATAGTTCTGGAAGTGATATTTTTTCTTTCAAAAAACCTCCTAACTAGTTTTGAGAGGCCTTTCGAAAGAAAAAATATTATATAGTGATTTATAGTTGTTTCCTTGATTATGCGCATAGTTCGAGTAGTTTTTCTTGAGGTGTTTTCCAGTTCAATATCTTTCTTGGACGAGTATTCAGACTCTCTTGTAGCTCTTTTAACTGGAAGTCCAGCACCTTGTTAAAATCGGTTTTCTTCTTAAATACCCGTCTAATTAAACCATTAGTATTCTCATTAGTACCTCTTTCCCAAGAGGAGTAGGGGTGTGCAAAATACACGTTCATCTTGGTTATTTGTGTAAAAAGTCTGTGTTTAGTCATTTCAATACCATTATCATAGGTGAGCGATTTTCTAAAGTTTTCAGGTAGCGCTAATAGCTCATTAGCAAAGGCATTGACCACATGGGTTGATTTTTTAGATTTTAAAGGGACAATAATGGTATATCTTGTTTTTCTTTCTACTAATGTTCCAATAGCACTGGTTTGTCCTTTACCAATAACCAAGTCTCCTTCCCAGTGTCCTTCTTCTTTACGAGAAGTGATTTCTTCAGGTCTTTGCTCAATGGTAATCCTTCCAGGTATTTTGCCCATGTATATACTTCTTTTAGCCCCAGAGTGCCTTTTAGGTTTGTTATAGGTTAAGCATTGGACCAGTTGCTTTTTAAGGTCTTCCTGGGCTTCAAAGTAAATATACTTGTAAATGGATTCATAAGAGATTCTCATGTTTGGATCTAAGGGATACTCTCGTTTAATCCGGTTTGCTACCTGCTCAGGCGACCATTTCTGTTTTAACCTTTTAATGACATAATCTCTAAGCATTTTATCCTGAGATAACTTTGAATCGATACGTTTAAGTCGGTTTCGAAACACTGCATGCCAATGCGCCTGATCTGCTGAGTACCACTTACCGGGCAATGATTTACACCTTTTTATTTCTCTGGAAATAGTTGATTTTGGTCTGTTTAGTAACTCAGCTATCTGAGTTACCGTTTTGTGAACAAGCAAATAACTCTCAATTTGAATTCTTTCTTTTTCACTTAATCTTGTATACTTTTTCTTCTTCATGACAACAAATCTAATATTTAGATCTGTTGCACTAGGTTATTGAATCCTCATCACTCAAAGGCTTGTAGTTAACGTCCCGCGCATATGAGTAGTAGCGCCTTGCGGGCTTTATAACCTATCAAGATGCTGCTAGGTTTAAGCGTAAAACGAAACCTTAGAAACTCTGTAACCATAGCTATTACTTATGATGCGCTGTTAACTACTGGCCTTTTTTATTTTGTATTACCATCAGGTTGCGCTGAAGGGCTGTAAAGCGCTTCCTTTAATTGTCTGGCTTGTGCGTTGTAATTAAAGGATGGGCTTTGCAGCGAAGCGAAAGATAATATTACACAATAAAATTAACCATGTTAAAATTAATAATTTTCATTTTTATTTATCAAATTATCCATGTACCGATAAGCCCAAATATAGTTCTTTTTATCCTTCATATCTTTTAGTGGAAAATCAAGGTACAGATCTTCTAAATAATCATAATTTATCTCATAATTTTCCGGTGTTTCCATGCAGTGATACTCTGAATTCAGTTTTACCTGAGTGAGAAATCCAAGCATTGATCTGCTTTTTGTTGTATAAATTACAATGTTATTATCGATTCCAAACTTATCTATCAATGCAGAATAACCATGGCGATTTAAAAAACCTATCAATCTTTGTTTAAAAATTGGGATGGTTTTATTTAATGATTTTCCCGGAGCAATTATTGAAATCATTGTGCCATTATGCAGAAAATGTTGTACGAACTTTCCCGGTTTACCAAGTGAAATCAAATCCACATATCATTCTCCGGGTAGAATTTCTTTTGGCTCGGTATCCAATTTCTCAGGTCTTATTTTAGAAAGATTAATATTTTTTTCGGAGTTCTAAAAATCATTTTACTTTTTTATCATTTTTTAATCAATCCAGCCGTTAACTTGCAAGAACAAATGTGTTTAAGCGAAGGGAATGCAAGTAGGGAAGGGCTTAAACACTTTTGTTATGTAGATATTTTCTCCATTTTGCATTCTCACAAAGGCTTGTAGTTAACGTTTGACAATATGGCAAGTTGGGGATTTTGGAACGCGTTTTT
>DATFMK010000251.1:0-8429 GCA_035267005.1 Balneolales bacterium | reverse complement strand
CCTTTTTTGAGACAAAAGCCGTTTCCAATAAATCAATTTTCACACCCGAAATCAGTTTTTCAAAAGCTTTATCGAATTGTTCTTTATAACCAGGATAAATAACATCGCGTATGGTCATTCCCCTTAATTCTTCCTCACTGTAATTCAAGGTATTGCGCCAACGATTATTGACATAAAGGAAGGAACCATTTATATCGATATTTAAAATCATATCAGTCGCATTTTCCAGAAGATCCCGATATCGATTTTCACTTTCTAAAAGAGCCGCCTGCGCTTTTTTTCGCTCAATGGCATATCGTATAGACCGCTCGAGAAAATGGGATTGCATCTCATCTTTTAGCATATAATCAGAAGCTCCGGCTCTCATCGCAGCAATATCGATCTTCCGTTCCCCCTGACCTGTTAGAATGATTACAGGCGAATCGCATCCATTATTAAGGGCATCCTTCATGAGTTCAATGCCGTTATATATGCCTAACCGATAATCCAGGAGATAGATATCGTATTCATTACTGACCATGAGATTGAGCGCTTTATCGTAGTCATAGAGCCAGTCCAACTCGTAGACCATATCTTCAATCCGATCAAGTAATGCCCTCAGAATGTAATATTCATCCTTATCATCATCGACCAGTAATATTCTGATTTTATTTTCAAACATCTCTCTTGAGGCGTCTTCCTTTTTTTATCTGCTAATTAGACGGTAGTCTTACAATATCAAACCAATATTGTCCGATTACTTTCATATCCTCTAAATATCCTTTGAAAGAAACGGGTTTATTGATATATGAATTTACACCCATTTTATAACTATTTTGGATGTCTTCTTTTCTTTGTGATGATGTTAGCATCACTATAGGGATATGGCGAAATTCGGGATGACTTTTAATCTCCTGAAGTACTTCTAAACCATTTTTTTTGGGCATATGTATATCAAGCAGTATGATACCCGGTACAGGTGAATAGTATGGATTCTCGTAAGGACCACGGCGATATAAATAATCTAATAATTGTTCTCCGTCTGACACAAATCTGAAATCGCTTTCAAATTTACATTTTTGCAGGGCAAGTCGGGTAATCATACGATCATCTGGATCATCATCAGCCATTACAATAATTAATGGTTCTGTAGACATAATCTATTTTATTATTAGGACTTAGTGTTATCTACAAATATAGTAATTATTTATTAGATATTATCTCAAGATCCTCCATTTTATGTTTATATGGAAGATCAATGATGAATTTCGTGCCTTCACCTTTTTTACTTTCTACGCTAATTTTACCTTGATGACGTTCCACTATTTTTTTACATATCGCCAATCCCATTCCCGTTCCTTCAAATTCACTTCGGGAATGCAATCGCTCGAACACTTTGAAAATCTGATCCGCATACATTTGATCAAATCCTATTCCATTATCACTAACAATAATTCGCGTTATATTGATATCTTCTTTGTTTAAATAATGTTTTAATATGCGGTTTTTACACCTAATTTTGATAACCGGCCTTACTTCCGTTTTGCTGAATTTTAATGCATTCCCAATCAGATTTTGAAACAGCTGTCTCATTTGCAATGAATCCGCTTCAATTTTCGGCATCTCGTCAATCTGGATTTCTGCATTGGTCTCCCTGATTCGATATTCCAGATCTCTTAAAACCCCATCAATGATTTCTCTTAATTTTATAGATTCATACGGTTTGGCCTTGGTTGTGATGCGGGAATAATCCAATAAATCATTAATCAAATTCTGCATACGTTTGGAGGCATCCATCATTCTGTCGATATAAAATTTACCGTATTCATCTAAATGAATACCCAACTCATTTATAAAAATATCACCAAAAGCCTGAATTTTACGTAAAGGTTCCTGTAAATCATGGGAGACCACATAAGCGAATTCTTCCAGTTCCTTATTACTCACTTCTAACTTATGGGCATATTTTTTTAATTGCTGCTCCGATTTCATCCTTTCGGTAATATCTCTGATAACCGTAATCCGGAGTTTACGATTATTGTGATAGTACACACGAGCATATACTTCAACAGGAATTTTTCTTCCATCTTTATTGATGATGAACGTTTCATACGGTTCTTGTACATCTTGTATAATTTGCTCATGCACTTTTTCCCGCTCTTCAATGGAGACAAAATCAACAGAGTGATTTCCAACAATCTCCTCTCTTCGATATCCTGTTAATTCTAAAATCTTTTTATTGGTATCAATAATCTTTCCGTTATCAGAAATAATGATACCTTCAAAAGCAGCATCCGATAGAATGCGAAAACGCTCTTCACTTTGCTTAACCTCCTGACGCGCCTTCATCAGCTGTGTAATATCGAGTGATACACCCAAAATTACATCATGATGATCCTTTTCAAACTTATAAGGCAATTTGGTAACAAGCAGATAGATATCCGCCCCATTCGGATCGGTATATTTTTGACTGTAATTATACAGCTCCTCATTATCCAAAACCCACTGATCTGTTTTCTTTATCGTGTCAAGATCTTCTTTATTTTGTAAATAATCATCATCCGTATTTCCGATTATCTCTTCCGGTGAAGTATTATAAAGATTCGCATGGGCTTTATTAGAAAACAAATATTTACCCTCCGTATCTCTGACAAACACATAGATCGGCATAACGTCTATAATTTGCCTCATCATTTTATCTCTGCGCTGATAATAACGTAATTTTCGATCCCGCTCTAATTTCTTCTGACGATATCGATACGTGACAAATCCAATGATAACAAAACCGATACCATAAAATAACGCAGCCCACCATCTCGCATACCAGGGTCTGATAACTGAGAGCCGTAAACTCATAGGCGTGCTCCACAGATACCCTGACTGATAACTTTTTATACTCAGAATATAATTTCCCAGATGATTTACCGGGATATGGATATCGTCATCTGTATTTTTCAATCTATAAATAACTTTCCCACTTTGATCTTTCAATATTAATTGAAAATGCACATTATCCGTTGGATAGGTTAACGTTGACATTTTAACGCGTACCTTTGAATCAGATGTAACTTCAATATCTTTTGATATGCTTTTTACCAAATGGTCGTTAATCCAAATATTTTGGATTTTAGGATAAGGTGTTTTTTTGAGATGACTAATGGGTTCTCTTGAATATACCAAACCATCGCTCGTCCCAACCCATAAATGATGCTTTTTATCGATAGCCAAAGCATGAAATGACAAATTCATGCCAGGCAGTCCGTCCCTCTCATCGTATCTTGTTAATTGTCCCTCGCTGTAATAGTAAAGTCCATTTTCAGTACCCAGCCAAATATTATTACGGGCATCGACAACAACAGATTTAATATAATCATTAACTAATATTCCATGATATTTAATCTGACCTTTTTTGTAGGAAAATTTCAATAAGCCGACATTCGTCGCTAAAAAAATGTCTTTATTATTATTAAAGGCCAAATCATTCACAACGATTCTATTTTTCTTTCTTGTAAACAGACTATCCGGCAAAAAGACACTTTTATTTATAAAATTATCCTCATTCGGATTGTATTCGTATAGATAACTGCCGTTTCCATCCCCTCCGGCAAATACATTACCATCACTATCACTTTTTATCGCGTATATGTTACTTTCTATCCCCTTCGAACTGTCATAAAATTTGATGATATCATTATGATTCATCCGGGCTAGTTTTTTAGAATCCTCCTGACTAATCCATATATGATCCGCATCTTGTGCGAATATATATTTTATATACCGGTCATCATTTTTTCTCAGTTTGATCTTTTTTTGCAGACGCTTGTCATGATAGATGTAAACGAATCCTTCTCGTGAACCCACATACAGTTTGTCGCCCAAAACACTCATACTGGAAAAACGATTACCATTTTCGGATGAGATGATATTTTTAATCGTAAAACGGGACGGATTATTATTAACATGTACATTATAAACGCCATACTCATCAGATTTATACACTTCTCCTTTATTATTGATATGTATGGAGTTGATAAAATTTAATTGTGAGCGAACTTTAACGAATACAAAAAAATTAGGTTTCATTAAATCGAAACCATGATCGGTAGCAATCCACACGCCACTGTCATAATCCCTGGCCAAATCATTAACGGATAAATGGGCAACTTCTTTAATGAGTTGGCACTTGATTGAACCCTTCTTCTCTTCCACCCTATATAAGCCATCGAGCCAGGTTCCTATATAGGCACTTCCATTATGCAAGCGACTAATGCTTGAAACATTGGTCAGGTTATTAATTAACTGCCAATTTGCCAATATCTGTTTTGAGTTAGGTTTAAACCGATATAAACCTCTGTTAGTGCCTACCCAAATCCAACCATCATTTTGAGATTTGATGCTATTAATCCGTAATCCCTTATTTTTAATAGTTGAAGGTAAGGTTAACTTTTCAAAATGATCCCTTCCGGAATTATAAATCCAAAAATAACCGGTATGAGAACCAACTATCAGTCTTCCAAAATCATCTTCAGCAAAAAGAAACGAACGAATACCATTTTTATCGACAAGTTTTTTTTCGAATGAATACCGCTTTATTTTATGATCACGATATTTGACGATCGTTCTTAATTCAGCGATCCAAATATTATTCCGCTGATCTTCATATAGATGATTGGGATAAAAAAGTGTGGAATCTGTTAATTGGATGTTACCATTGATTAACGTATGAAAGCGCAAGCGTTTATTATAAAATCTTATTGCAGTAAGGCCAAGATCAGTTGCCACCAATAAATCATCATCCTTAAGTTGAATAATATCCCTTACAAAATGATTTGGCAGTTGCTTTTGAAATGTCTCAAACTGATATCCATCATAACGAACCAATCCCCCGTCTGTCCCAATCCAGACATAACCATCTTTGTCACGCAGAACGACTCTTACATTATTTGAAGGGATATCGTATTCCTGATTATCAAAAATGTGAACATTATACTCTTGACCAAATGCGATATCCGGTAAATAAAGGCATAAAATGATGAATAAAAAAACTTTTAAAAAGTTCTTCATATTAACTCGTTGCACATTCAAAGATGTACATCAGACACATACCATACTATTTGAACTCAGTAAACTCTACTTCGATGTGTCAAATGGTTTGGGTTAGTATCCATCTCGTTGAAAAAACGAAACTTCATCTATTAAATCATTCTTAGCGTCATATATATGCACATAAATCCTTCCCACTGTAACAAACTCCAAACATTCTATTCATCCTAACAATCTCTCTCTTGGAATCTCCAATTTATCCTAAAAATATTGAACTTACGTTACAATATGTAGATAAAATGTTATACGTTTTTAAATTAAATTTTAATTATATTAATAAAATATAATACTTTATTGATAAGTTTCAAGCCCTATACACAAACAATATTATCTTATTACCGTTACCCCCTATATATTGTAAAGATATATTACACTACGTTATACACAACTTACAATATGCATATTATAATCGCTCGTAATTGACAAAAGAAAAATTACCGTGATCTTCCCGAAACGTCTCTTTCCATATCTTCCCAACCTTATCACGATACTCCGGGAAGTAAACGATCCTCTCAACATCCTCTATGATATCATGTACTTCAGTAATATAGAGCAAATCGGCTTTAGTCAGCGTCGCCTGATATAATTGTGAGCCGCCAATAATAAAGATAGTATCATTATTTTTCGTAGCTTGAATAGCATCATCAACAGATTGAAAACAAGTTACATTATCAAATGTTTGAGTTCTGCTTATCACGATATTTTCACGTCCCGGTAACGGTTTGCTACCAATGCTTTCGAACGTTTTACGTCCCATTATAATGGGATGTCCCATCGTTAATCTTTTAAAACGTTTTAAATCTTCTGAATAATGCCAGGGTATAGAATTATTTTTCCCTATAACTAAATTGTCGGTATGGGCTGCGATTAAAGCTATTTTCATACGGCCACTTCAAATTTTATTGCCGGATGATGTTTATAATTTTTTAGATGAAAATCTTCATAGGTCAGATCATCAATTTTCTTATCGTTGATTTCAAGTGTTGGAAGCGGATAGGGTTCTCTTTTCAATTGTTCTTTCAATCCGTCAATATGATTAACATAGATGTGAGCATCTACAATAGTATGCGCAAAAATACCCGGTTCCAGGTTAACTTCTTGTGCAATGGCCATTGTTAGAGCCGCATAACAGGCCAAATTGAAAGGAATTCCCAAGGCAATGTCGCCGGAACGCTGAGTTAAATGACAATTTAGACGTCCTTTAGAAACGTTAAATATGAACATGATATGGCATGGAGGCAGAGCCATTTGATCTAATAAACCGGGATTCCAGGCACTTACTACTATTCTCCGACTATTCGGATTTGTTTTAAGCATATGAATAGCATTTTCTATCTGATCGAATTCTTTCCGATATAAAACCGTTCTTTTGATATGACTACTATCCCCTTCTAAATAGATTTCATCCTCTTCAACATAGGGAAATCGGCGCCACAGAACCGGATAAATGGGACCTACATGCCCCTCTTCATCAGCCCAGGCGTCCCAGATATGAACATCATTCTGATCTCGCAGCCACCGGATATGATCCTCTCCTCTCAGATACCACAATAATTCCATTATCACAGATTTAAAATAAACTTTTTTTGTCGTTAAAAGAGGAAATCCTTCCGACAGATCAACTTTATAGAATTCAGAAAAACTCGAAATAGTGTCGATACCCGTCCTGTTTCCTTTTCTAACACCATTTTTAAGTACGCGTTCAACGAGATCTAAATATGCTTTCATAAAAAAAAGTGACCGTTTAAATAGTTCTAAAATTTTATTTTGGATAATACTTTTAAAATAAGACGCCTTTTAAAATCGTAACTGCAATGGAAAAATATATTACAATTCCAGTAACATCGCTAATCGTAGACACAAAAGGTCCGGAAGTAACTGCCGGATCCAGACCGAGTTTGGAAAGGAAAAATGGCATCATCGACCCAAGTAAATTTCCGAATAAAACAACACTTATTAAACTGAGTGCGACGGCTGTAGCACTAAACCACCAAACATGATTAAAAGTAATCCCACCAAAATAAGCCCAGACAGTTATTATGATAAATCCTGATATGCCAACCAGCAATCCCAAAATCAATCCCGAGAGGACTTCTCTTTTGAATACATTGGTCCATTCTTTGAGATTGATGTCATCCGTTGATAAAGCACGAATTATGAGCGTAGCAGCCTGAGATCCCGAATTACCACCGCTTGATAAAATCATTGGGATGAATAATGATAATATCACTACACTTTTCAGGATATCCTGAAATACCCCCAATGCCGTGGCTGTTAAAATCTGACCAATAAATAACACCAACAGCCAGCCAATCCTTTTTTTGATCATATCTCCGATACTCGATTCAGAATAATCAGAATCCAAGGCTTTCATACCGGCCATCAGCTGCATGTCCTCTGTTGTTTCTTCTTCCGCCACATCAAAGATATCATCGGCCGTTACCAACCCGACGAGAACTCCATTGCCATCGATCACCGGTAAAGCCACCCGATCGTATTTTGCCAGTTTTTTTACCGCTTCTTCCTGATCATCAGATACATTTAAGGCTACAAACGAGTAATCAATAATGGATTTAACCTGTAATTCAAGTGGAGTTAAAATGAGTTGCTGAAGTTTCAGATCATCAATTAATTTACTATTTTCGTCGACGACATATATGACGTTGATTGTTTCTGCTGATTTTCCCCAATCCCGGATATGCTGCATACTTTTTTCAATAGTCCACTCCGGCTTAATGCGAACATATTTGGTGGTCATGATACGTCCGACACTGTTCTCCGGATAACCGAGTAATTTTTTCACCTCTAATAAATCATCGGGTTCCATCGAATTCAACACCCTTTGAATAAGGTTTCCAGGTAGATTATCCACTAATGAAACCCGGTCATCTGGAGACATCTCGGATAAGAGTTGTTTAATATGTTCTCCACTCAATCGTTTAATGAGCTCAATACCGATTGTTTTTCCGAGATAAGTGAATACCTGAGCAGATTTTGATTCAGGCACAAGGCGAAAAATAATTAGAGCCTTGTCTTCATCAAGTTCTTCAATAATTTCCGCCAAATCGGCAGCCGGTACATCTTCTAATACATCCCGGAGACCACTCCAATCGCCTGATTTGATTAGTTCATGTAATTCGGGTTTTAACAAGTTCACAATCATCTTAGTAACCTACCTTTTTGTTCCCCTCTTGTAATGTTTAAACTCAAAGCAACTTTTTAGCTGTCAATATATTAAAGGAATGTAACAACAGCATCAATCATTCCATGCGCCCTTATCTTAACGTGAGTTCGATATAATGATAGATATGAATATGGACTTATTTAGTTTCGTATCTACGTTTATA
>DATFMK010000250.1:0-6772 GCA_035267005.1 Balneolales bacterium | reverse complement strand
GTTGAAAACCACGGTTTGTAAGCTGTGGCATCGCTTTGGTTGGATTCTGAATCCAGTTCAGAATGACGTTGTTTGGGGTCAGGTTAGGTAAATTTACTCAAAGCTTCCAACCGTTCTCCATCGTCACCCAACAACGTCATTCCGGGCTCCGACCCGGAATCTCCTGGTTAAAGGCTCTGAGCGTTGTTTTTATTATAATTCGAAGGTATGCTTTGGGGTTGAAAACCACGGTTTGTAAGCTGTGGCATCGCTTTGGTTGGATTCTGAATCAAGTTCAGAATGACGTCGGTGGTAGGGTTAGGTTTGGGGTTGGCTACCAATACACCAGCTACGTCATTCATTGTGTAACTTTTGCTGTTAAGTAATTAGTGATATCTGAAATTGTCTGCAATTGGTTATAATCTGATTCGGGGATGTCTACTCCAAGTTCATCATGTAATCCGACGAGAAAGTTCAGAAAATCCACGGAATCGAGATCGAGAGCTTCTCTTAAATTTTCGTCGGGTTCTACTTCATTGACGTCTGCTTCCGGGGCAATTCTTCCCAGTACTTTTATAATAGCTCTTCTCACATTATCGTTAGTCATAATTTTCTATATCTTGTAAGTGACGATTCAAAGCTTCCAAAAACAGAGCTCCTTTGTGACCATCCGTAGCACGATGATCCGCAGATAAGGTTGCCGTTAATACCGGTCTGACATCCAGCATTCCATTTTCAGCCCAGGGACGTTCCGTTACTTTCCCAAATCCGACCAATGCAACTTGTGGTGGATATATAACACCATAAACCGTTTCAACGCCGCGATCTCCCAAATTAGTAATTGTGATCGTACTATCTGTCAGTTCAGAACTTCGTAATTTACCGGAACGGGCACGCATAGTAAGGTCGAGCATGTCCGGCATCAGTTCGTCCATTCTTTTTAAATCGACATGATGAATGGCTGGCGCAATAAGACCACCTTGCCTCAATGAAATAGCAAATCCGATATGGATTCCATCCTGAATTTCCAACTGATCATTTTGCCAGTAACCATTCAGTTCCGGTACATCTGTCAGCGCTTTTGCCACTGCTTTCATCAATATAACCGCGGGTAATAAACGCTTTTTAATGTCCCGTTTTTTATTTTCCATTTCCAGCCACTTCAGTGGTTGGGTCATGTCGATTGTGGTCTCTAAATAATAATGGGGTATTTCCCGGTTCGAGCGACTCATAGCTGCTGCAATCGCCTGTCTCATGCCTGCCGGACGTTCCGCACCAACCTCTTTTTCTTTGGGAGACACCATTTCCGGTGGTTTTTCCTCTTTCTTCAATTCGGCAGCTGTACGTTCCACATCCGCTTTTTCTATGGCACCGCCCGGACCAGAACCTTTCACCTGAGCCAGATCGATACCTAAATCGGCCGCGACTTTCTTCGCTAATGGTGAAGCACGAACCCTGTGTTTTTCCTTAATCTCAGGTTCCTGATATCCCGGTCTGCTTATTTTGGGTTCGGGAGCTTTGGGTTTTGCTTCTTTAGTTCCAGCCGTAATCAGTTCCTTTTCAGGTGCTTCAACTTCTTCCCCATCCTGTTTTATTATTGCCAGAATTGTTCCAACTGGTAGCTTATTACCAGGTTCCACAAGTATTTGATCAACAATTCCATCCTCAAATACCTCCACATCAATATCACCTTTTTCCGTTTCCAGCTCAGCGATGATATCCCCTCTGTTCACCTTGTCACCGGGTTTAATTTTCCAATCGATCAATGTTGCCGCCTTCATATCGGCACCTAAACTGGGCATTCGAAACTCATACATAACTTTTCCGATGCATCATTTTTTGAATGGTTTCAATAATTGTATCTACTTGTGGTAATGCGGCTTCTTCCAGATGCTTGGCGTAAGGAGTCGGAACTTCAGCGCCGCAAATCCGTTCAACCGGTGCATCCAATTCATAGAAAATATTTTCTGTAATTCGAGCACTGACTTCTGCGGAGATACTACCGCTTCGCCAACCTTCATCCACAACAACGGCCCGGTGGGTCTTTTGAACCGATTGAAATATCGTTTCATTATCCAACGGCCTGAGTACTCTTAAATCGACAACTTCAGCATCAATCCCATCTTTCAATAATTTTTCGGCGGCTTCCAGAACCTTGAATAAACTCAAGCTATACGTCAGGATGGTAAGATCTTTTCCGGTTCGCATTATTTTGGCTTTATTGATATCAACCGGTCCGGCAGATTCATCCAGTTCCCCTTCCCTGTTATACAACAAGCTATTTTCAAATATTAATACCGGATCGGGATCCTCCAAAGCTGTCCATAACATTCCACGTGCATCTTCAATCGTAGCCGGAGTCAGTACTTTGATGCCGGGTATATGAGCATACCAGCCTTCCAGGCTATGGGAATGCTGAGCGGCTAATTGTTTTCCGCCACCGGTTGCCATTCGGATAACAAGCGGAACATTGAACGCACCACCTGACATATGATAATAGGTTGCCGCCGTATTCATGATCTGATCCAATGCCAATAAGCTAAAATTTACCGTCATGATCTCTACAATCGGACGCATTCCTCCCAATGCAGATCCGATTCCCGCACCGGTGAATGTCGATTCGGAAAGCGGCGTATCGCGAATTCGCTCCGGACCAAATTCCTGCAACAATCCTTTACTAACAGCAAAACAGCCGCCGTAACGACCGACATCTTCTACCATCAAGAAAACCCGCTCATCTTTATTCATTGACTCCCGGATAGCTTCACGGACAGCTTCCCGATAGGTTGTTTTTAATTTTTTTTCAACGACCTCGCTCATAATAACTTATGCTATTTCTTTTTTTCGGGTAAAATCAGATGTTACCAGATCTTCAAAATCATTTGCGAATCTGGTAACCCGATCCCAATCAGTATAAATATAATCCCTGGAGGTATCCGTTTCCCGGCCTTCCTTAGCACTGATGAATTTCATGATGAGACGTTTGAAATAATCGTATTTGGTATACAAAAGAGCCCCGGCAAAGATTTCATATATACTGGGTTTCCAACGCGTCTTATTCAGGAAATTCGTAACGTATCTTCTGGCCTCATTATAATGTTCTTTATCCGTTATTGCTGCCGACAGGCAAACCGAAAAGAACGCCGACTTCGTGGAATTTAAAACGCTTCTGTTCATATTGACGTAATGTTCCACCGCATTTTGATACTTATCCTGATGTACCGACGCGCCAATTATGATGCCATCATATTCTCCTTTTTTCAGGGCCTCCGGATAATCCGCACTATCGACTAAGTCGACGGTATGCTCTTTCTTTCTCAATACCGTAGCGATGTGGCTTGCAATGTTGCGCGTGTGGCCTTCTGTTGTTCCGTATAAAACCAGAAATTTTGCCATATTCGAACTCTCCTCTCGGGTTTATTATTTTGAATCTACAGATTGATGAACCATTTCTGTTTCTGATGTGTCTTTTTGTGCAGAATCGCTGTAAACAAATTTGGTAAGATCCTCAACCGGTTCCAACGTTCCGGATTCGGCAAAATCAACCGCTTCCTGAATTTCTTTTTCTACCTCTTTCTTGAATTGCTCTGTATCTTTATTGGTAATCAGCTTTTTCACCTTCAAATACTTGATGAAATTGTCGATTGGATCCTTCTTCTTCCATTCATCTACTTCTTCTTTCGTCCGGTATAATTCCGGATCAAACATGGAGTGAGCACGAAACCGATACGTACGGCATTCCAGCAAATAAGGACCTTTTCCACTTCGTACGTAATCAATTCCTTTTTGAGTTGCCTTCTCGACGGCCAGGACATCCATTCCATCCACGGCTTCTGCTGTTATGTCATAGGCATCAGCTTTTTTGGTGATGTCCGTGACGGATTCAGAAAGCTTAAGTGCCGTTCCCATCGCATATAGATTATTCTCACAGATGAATAATACCGGTAAATTCCATAAAGCAGCCAGATTCATGGATTCATGAAATTCACCTTCCGCAACGGCTCCTTCCCCAAAGAGACAACAGGTGATATTATCTTTCCCCTGCATCTTTGAAGCTAATCCCAGACCTACGGCAAGCGGAAGTCCACCACCGACAATCGCGTTTCCACCAAAAAAATTCTTCTCTTTACAAAACAGGTGCATAGACCCGCCGCGTCCCCGGCTGCAACCTTCCAGCTTACCGTACATTTCCGCCATAATTTGCTTTGATGGAATACCACGAATTAAAGCGTGACCATGTTCCCGGTAGGTTGCTACAATGTTATCTTCAGGTTTGAGTGATTCAATGGCTCCGACAGCGACCGCTTCCTCACCAATATAAAGATGGAGAAAGCCTCTGATTTTGGTCGCGCTATACATTTCAGCTGATTTTTCTTCCAAACGGCGAATTCTCAGCATTTGATGAAGCAAATGAAAAGCGTGATCTTTTGTCAGAGAGCCCTCAACTGAGGTCGTTTTTGCTTTCTTCTTTGCTTTTCCATTTTTCTGCATTTTACTCATAACTTGGTCTCCAGTGTAGAAGTATCTCCTTCCGGTAATCCCAATTCACGCGCTTTAAGTAAGCGGCGCATTATCTTACCACTTCGGGTCTTAGGAAGGCTATCCACAAATTCAATCTCTTTGGGCGCAACCGCCGAGCCCAATTTCGTACGGGCGAAACCAATAATGTCGAGTTGCAATTCTTCTGATGCCTTTTTGTCGGGTTTTAAGGCTACAAAAGCTTTCACCAATTCACCAGTCATCGGATCCGGTTTACCAATGACTCCCACTTCAGCAACAGCAGAGTGTTCCATTAACGCGCTTTCCACCTCAAATGGTCCGACCATATGTCCGGATGTTTTGATGATATCATCGGCACGGCCAACAAACCAATAGTAGCCTTCCTCATCTTTTTTAGCCAAATCTCCGGTGATGTACCATTCCCCCCTAAAACACTTGTCATATCGCCCTTTGTCATGGAGATACCCGCGAAACATAGACGGCCATGCCGGTTTCAGGGCGAGTTCCCCAACCGTATCCGGTTTTGCAATTTCCCTGACCTGTTTTTTGCTTACCTTTTCAACAATTCCGGCCTGAATACCCGGCAATGGTTTCCCCATAGATCCTGGTTTAACATCCATTGATGGATAATTGGCAATCATGATTCCACCGGTTTCGGTCTGCCACCAGTTATCAAGAATTGGCATACCCAGCGTTACCCTGCTCCATTCGACGGCTTCCGGATTTAATGGTTCACCAACACTGTGAATAAGCCGTAAATGACTTAAATCATATTCTTCCAAAGGTTTGATGTCTAACCTCATAAGCATTCGAATGGCAGTCGGAGCGGTATACCAAATCGTTACTTTTTGGTCCTGGAGGATGGAATACCAACGCTCGGCATCAAAATCCGCTTCATCTATAATATTGGTGACTCCATGCAGCAGTGGTGATATGATCCCATATGATGTTCCGGTTACCCAACCCGGATCGGCTGTGCACCAAAAAATGTCATATGGATGAAAATCCAAAACATACTTACCCGTGATATAATGGGTGTAAACAGCCTGATGTACATGAATGGCCCCTTTTGGCATTCCCGTGGTGCCACTGGTGAAATGTAAGAGTGCCATATCTTCAGGATCCGTGGTGGGAATTTCAAAATTTGGTTCGGCTTTTTGCATTAATTTTGGGAGAGATAATATGCGATCCGACTGATGATCATCGATATCCGTTATAAAAATATATTTGAGCTTAGGCAAACGCTCCCAAATGGGTTGAATTTTTTTCTCAAATAATCGCTTGGTAGTAACAAACACTTTACCATCGCCCCTGCTTAATCGTTGATGAATCGGCTCCGGACCAAAGGCAGAGAATAATGGACAAAACACACTAACATTTTTGAGTGTACCTAAAGCGGCAAAATACAATTCAGGTATTCTTCCTGCTAAAGAAAATACACTATCCCCTTTCTTTATACCCAGTTGTTTCAGAACATTTGCGAATCTGTTTGTCTCTTCTTTAACAAAACGAAAGGAAAAATCTTTGACTTTATTTTTCTTACTAATCCACCGCATCGCCAATTCTTCACCCTTACCGTTCTTAACATGGCGGTCAACAGCTTCATATGCAATGTTTAGCCCTTTATTTCCAGGTAAACCGGTAATTTCTTCTTTTACATCATCCCATTCAAATTCTGCGTAAGCCTTATCATAATCTTTAAGATTTGGCTGAACTTTTTGGGAAAGAACACTTTTGTTGTTTCCAGCCATTGTATTTTATTTCTCCTGATGAACTCTAAATGAATATTAATACACTCTCTCTATTTATTAACTTACCACTCTCTCAATAAATGCATTTAATTAATATTTTTTAATCATTTAAATCAATTTGTTTTTTTACGAAAGAAGTTAGAAATAAGTATACGCATAGAAAAAATTATGGCAACTTATTAACAATGGCTATCATCGCAAGGTACTCAGGCTTCTAACCATTTCAACACTTCAACGTCATACCCGACTCGGAGGCTGTGAAAAAATAACGATGCAAATGAAACATTCCCCTAATTTTTTAGGTATCCATTAACACGTTATTAAAATTTTATCTTAGTGTATTTAATGATTCTTCTTTTGCTGCATTCAATAACTTAACGTGAGGTTCGTTTAAGCTTATAGAAGGCTTTGCAAAATCCCTGGTTTTGCAAAGCCTTCTTATAATCTATCTACTTAATAAAAGTAGCTATTAAATTAGATTATTCTATGACCAGAGACCACCTACCACAGACGACAGAGAAATGCTCTGATAGTAATTAAAC
>DATFMK010000249.1:0-3667 GCA_035267005.1 Balneolales bacterium | reverse complement strand
ACCAATCGGTACTTATTGCCTGCGATATTGAAAACGACCCGATTGTTCTTTAGAATGCTGGCAGATCCGTACTGATCTTTCACATCTGCAGGGGATGCCCATTCTGCATTTTTTGCTTCGTAGTACCATGCCTCCAAGGGTCCCTTGGCATCCTGATATTTTGGCTGCCGAAAAAACTCGACCAGGGTTTTTCGTTTTATGATATGCACAACTTAATCGGTTCCCATAAAAATGTCAATAAAAAAGTTCCCTTTTTGGGAACACTTTTGTTGATATTTATCACGATAACCACTTATAATAACAGCAGAAGAGATCTAAAACAGACCCTAAAACTTATTAAACGATCCTTTTTGCCTCCCCAAAATGCCCTTCAAAGGCCTTATCTGCCGCGAATGTTATAATTTGATGGGCCCTCAAAACTCATATTGCTTATCCAGGTATCTCCCATTTTCGCATTCCATTTTTATGAGGCACATAACGGTAGAACTGTGCCGCCCGGCTTTTTGGATCGGCACAAGCGACTGGATATGCCATTTTTTCATTCTATTAGTTGCTCGACACTAATCTTCATGGCTTTGGCTAATTTTGTCAAAGTAGATTTTCTTGGAGTGGCACTGCTAGTTTCCAGCCTTGCTAGCGCTGATTGTTTCATTCCCGCTTTAGCAGCCAATTCAGATTGAGTAAGTTTGAAATATTCCCTCCAGGCCTTGATAAGGCTTTCCCCTCGGACATTCGCTTTTACAACCTCATTGGGAAACCAGATGTCTGATTCATCCGATTCAATTTGGTTATGGATCAAGGCTTGGTATTCGTTCCATGGGATAACGGCAAAAGCAGGTTTGCCATTTTGGATAATGATTTGTGGATCAGTATGTTCGTTCATCTCTTTTTTTCACCTCTTGAATTTTGATAATTTTAATGACCTTGGCATAGTCAAAAAGAACTCGGTAGCGCCCAACCCTCATGCGATAACCATATGGATGGTTTTTTAGTTCTGTAATATCAAGACGTTCACATTTAGGGAAGGTTCCCAGTTGGTCCACGCAGTTATGAATAGATTCCCTGTATTATTTGGGTATCTTTTTCATCTGTTTGCGAGCCCGATTATGCCAAATAATTTCATTCATGAGGAATATATAACATAATATAACATTGTGCCAATATAAAAAATAACAATTAATAACAATTTCCAGGATTAATTTTCTGGAGCACATCGACTGAACTCACTGGTTTTTGGTCGAGTAGCCCGAGGGAACTTCCCCCTCAGGCCCTCACAGAACCGTACGTGAATCTCTCGATTCATACGGCTCTTATTATCCAACTATTGTCGAATACAATCGCCAATGTGCAAATTGAGACCAGTCTATAGGGACATCCTATAATCCCTTTTATTGCCTTAGGATCAGTTAGTTCGCTCTGCCCTAATAAGATCCTGTAGCACACTGTTCCAGGCACGCCTTACGTTTTTTTGTAGCGTAACTAAATCGCCACTTTTCTCGATTACGTAATAGTGGGAAAACCGTTCTAATAATTCCTTTGACATTTTGGACGCGGCTTGTGTTGATAAGAAATTACGAGGGTGATAAAAAACAAACACAATTTTGTCGTATACACCGTCATTAGAATTTCTGCATTCCAGGATGAACTCTACACAGTCATCCACTCCGTGACATGTCATGTCAAGCACTACCACTGAATGTTGCTTGTCTCCTGGCGTTATTCCGTATCCTCGCACATCTTTCCCGCGCTTTTTGCAAGAGACAAACTCACCCATACGACTACAGCTTAACCCACCTCGCATACTAAACCCTAGCTCCCTTTCACTGCACTCATTCAGCGGCACCCAATCGTGCGGGTAGATATTGTGCGTAAATGTTTCGACATGTATCCATTTGCGTGTTATTCCGGGGCATACTAAGCGATCAACGCATTGTTCGTATTTTGTTTCATCTGTGAAATCTATATACTGGCGGCTGGACAAAAAACCGGGAACTTCTGTGGTCTGAAGTATACAAGGAACAACTTTCGTACCTATTGTTTTTGACAACGATAGAGCCCGATGGTATTCTTCCTTAACCCACTTTGATTGCATACTATTCGGCGTAACAATGACCGCAACGGTTTTTGAGGTAATTATCCCATCTTCAAGCGCCTCAACAAATAGGTCGCCTGGTCGTATAGAGTCTTTGTCAAGCCAAACGAAGACTCCTCGATCTTCAAGAGACCGCTTCAGTCTCTCTACCCAACCACTGTCCTCACTCTTGTACGAAAGGAAAATGTCGTTTTCCGTGGTCATATAAAAGCCTCCCATGCTATAAGGTGTCAAGGTCCTAGGACTCTGAAAAACCTAGATAGTATTATACGATCTAAATTTTTCGACAAACACGTTTTTCCAAGACGCATAAGACTCTAATCAAATTTCATTCCAGCCAATAACAGGAGTGTTCAGTTCGGTTTTTGTGTGCTTTCATGGTAGTGCTAATGTGCAATAGGGTGCACTGTACTCTTCAATGTGCGGTCACCCACTGGGTAACACTATCGAATTTCATCTACCTTTCGGTAGATTCCCAACGATTCGGACTTCGCTGGGTGCGAGAAGTGCTTGGTTGGACACTTCACTGTTTACATCCAGTTAGGATTTCGTGTATTCGCAAGTAAATATTACCAGTGCGTGAAGCATGCCGCCGCTTTCTTAAAAGGAGTTGATAAAGATCAATTCTTCCTTCAAGCACAGCCATTAAGTCACTACCATCCATCAAGACAATTAAGCGTCTTCCCGAGGCATGAGCCTTAATACCACCATCAGAAAAACCGTTTATTGAAAGAAAAAGACCAAGAGTATTTTCTAATTTACGCCCAAGTTTCCCAGCCAGGGAATCAAGCTCAGCTGCACCGACCAAGTCTTTTTGCCACTTTGCCTCAAAGAGGAAGTCTGTTCCTTCCAGGGTAAAAGCTCCGTCAATTTGTTCGCCTATAATCCTAAAAGAAGCTTTTGGATCAAGATCAAAAATCTCAAAAAGCTCGCGAATAATGCGTTCAAGACGAAACCCACGTTTTTGTGGTTTATTTGATGCCAATAATTTGTAGTATTCATCACGAAGCTCTTCGAGTTTTTGCTGGACTCCTGTTTTCATCATCAATTTTTCGTGAGCTTTTTGACGGCGTTCTTCTATTTTTTGTTGCTCTAATAGACTATCCTCATGACCATCAACCCATTCACGGAGGGCGGAAACAGCTATTTTTGCTCGGTCTTTTTTTATTTCGCCATCCTCAAGACGCTCAAGATGTGAGAAGTCTCTTACGCAAGCAACTTCTGACATAAGCCTAAGAAGATCTGCTTGAAAAAGATCTTGATTTCGATCCAAACGATCAATAAGATTAGCAACAATATTACGCTTGTAGTCGTTCCAATCCAAAGTTGAAAGAATTCGAGAATCTCTAAGGCAGCTTGTAAGAAAACTACGGAGATCAGATTTGTACCAGTATAGACAGGTTAGCGCTTCTTTCAGTGCAACTAATGCACCCGATGCAATCTTTTTACTCATACTCTAATTTATCCCCATTGCAAAACGTAAGTTAAGCTGAAAACGGTCAGAAAAAATATATAATGAATTCTTTTTTAATCCCAATCGGTCCATCAAAATATCACCCATCAACAACGACTTGT
>DATFMK010000248.1:0-2511 GCA_035267005.1 Balneolales bacterium | reverse complement strand
TAATACTTAATTAATTCTGTCAACCTTATTTAGGCATCAACATTCTGTTTACTGATTACTGATTACTGATAACTGATAACTGATGCCGGCGATTTTTGTTCCAGCTTTGCTGGTCCCGCATGCTTTCGGGATCATCGTTGAAAAGTAACATAACGAATGAATCAAATCGTAAAGAAAAATAAAGTATGTGAGCCTTTACTGGTTTATAAATTCCATAAAGTATCCGGCCGTTGATAGATTCCTCGACAAGCGTCGGAATGACAGGCTGGTGGGCGTTTCATATCGTTCACAAACCTACTTCATCCACAAAAATACAAACAACAAACTCCTCCATCCTCCGGTCTCCGTTTTCCGTCATCCGATGTTGCTTCTCGCGCCCTGCTTATTCCCGCATCACATACACATAAACCGAATCCCTGCTCATACTCCCGAAAATACCCGTCCCGCCCGTTATATGGCTTATTACCTCATTCGTATTATTAGAAGAAAAGCCGTCCCCGGATGCATTGATGGATCGAAGAAAATCATAGGTATTGGTATCAATTATGTTGGTGATCACTAAGTTTTCACCATAAAAGGCAATGATGTTCCAGGGTACGATTAATTCTATATTTTCCCCATCTTGTTTGAAAGACGATTCATTGAATATTTGTGAGGTAACATTGTAATACCAGTTGGGTCCTTTGTTGGGGTCCAGTGC
This sequence comes from Balneolales bacterium, assembly GCA_035267005.1. GTDB lineage: Bacteria > Bacteroidota > Rhodothermia > Balneolales > DATFMH01 > DATFMH01. Next base: position 1,811 of record DATFMK010000248.1, on the reverse strand, counting down.
CAGTTGTTGTTTATAATAAGGGGTTAAGGTTATTTTATACTGCGAAATGATATTAAAAAGATATTTTGTTTGTCTATTACCTGGGTTACTGGTTGCCAGTAATTGAATAGGATCATGTTGTTCATAAGTAACGGTATCATCCATGATTCTGATAATATGGAAACTTTCCGGAACAGTTGTTTGGGCAGAAATATGATCACGATTATCGGTAAAAGTGATATCCAACCGGTACGTTCGTCCGGGCAGCACATGAGTTATTGTATTTGGTTGATAAACATTACGGGTGTCATCATAATCATAATGAAATATTTCCTGTGGGGTATTGTCTTTGAGAAGTTGAAGCCGGACAATCGCATTGGGTACCGCAATTTTATTTCGTCCGTAATTATCATCTATTGCAATGGTCTTTGACAGGTGGATGACCGGGAGAGGGGCGTTAGCTATAAGATAAGCCTGAACGAAATAATCAGGATGAAAGGTGTGTGCATTATTTATGGAACAGGCACTGATCATAGTGATAAATAACAAAAGGATCCTATTTTTTCCCGGGAATTTTACCATGTTACGGACCAGGATAGGGATGGCAGAATGGGCAGCATTTGAATGGACTCGGTTGTCATCTTATCCGTAGTTAGATCATATTTATAAAACCAGGTATTCCGGTGGGAATACACATTGATGATTTGAAACTGCAGTTCTGTTTTTCCTGTACCAAAGAACGTTCCCATATGAGTGATACCCAGATCCAGGCGGTGGTAATCCGGCAGGCGGTTATCATTAATATGATCGACGATCAGAATTTGCCGTACGATGGAAGTGAACGGTGAATGATTGATCTTGGCCAATCCATCCAATCCGGAATAAGGCTGACCGCTGGCAAAAGTGAAATGGGTGTTAAATTTCCAGTGCCGGCTGATTTGATAATCTAAAACGACATTTAACGAATGCTTTCGGTTATATTTGGATGGGTAATAAGCATTGTGGTTAATACCGGGGAACATCCGGTTGGATATCGAATAGGTATAGTCGAACATGGACAATAACCTGCGTGTCTGTTTTTTTAGCGTTACTTCTACTCCGTAGGCATATCCTTTACCAAAGCGGAATAATTGATTATAGGATAACCCTGAATAATCCGGGATAAGCGGATCCAGTTCAAAAAGATGGTACATGTTTCGATAATAGGTTTCAAGATCCACTGATATGCCGGAAGATGGTTTGGTTTTAATTCCGAATAAATACTGTGTACCGGTCATCGGACCAACGCCGTTTGCTGTGGATTGCCAGGTATTTAAATCCGTTAACTGATTCGATTCGGAAAGACTTACAAATTGCTGATATACACCAAAAGCACCCAACAAATGGATATTTGAATGCGGCATATAGTCAATATTCAACCGGGGTGACAGCCTGTAAAATTTTCCTGATGAATAATAATTTATACGGAGTCCCCATTCAATATTCCATTTTTGAGAAGGGGACCAGGTATCCTGCAAGTATCCGTTAGTGAAGAAGTTATGAATATCGGATGAGTAGGTTACCTGTTGCATAAAATAGTTATCCAGCGAAAGGTCTCGTAGTCCTGACGAACTGCCGAATTCGATTACATGATGTTCGTTTGGGAAAAATGTAATATGACCTTTTAATTGAAATTCCCGGATACAGTTACTTCGTCCGTAATAGGTCCCAGCCTGAAACATACGGGGTTCACTATAGTAATAGTTACCCGTGGACATAAGCCTGGCAAATACCTTTTTTGAAAAAATATGGGTCCATTGAATACTTCCGTTAGTATTCCCATGGTTTAAATT
>DATFMK010000247.1:0-4612 GCA_035267005.1 Balneolales bacterium | reverse complement strand
GCTCCGTGTAAATCCTCCCTGTCCTATCAAAACAAACATCGCGAGTGGCCACTGTTCAAAGACTATTACTTCGCTATGATGAAAAAGCTGGCTGGAATGGCCCGGTTCCGGCAAACCCGCTTTCGCATCAAAAGCAAAATTTTGTTGCTGGATTCGACGACCATCAGCCTGTGTCTGAGCTTGTATGATTGGGCTAAATTTCGCAAGAAGAAAGGAGCCATCAAACTTCATACCCTGCTGGACTATGACGGGTGTCTGCCGGTGTATGTGCGCATGACCGATGGCAAACCCCATGATTCCACTGTAGCCAAAGAGCTCTCATTGCCTGCTGATGCGGTCGTTGTCGCCGATCGTGCCTACATTGATTTTCCAACTCTGCAGCGATGGAACACAGAAGGCAGTTACTTTGTCATCAGACTCAAACAATCCGTTCAGTTTACCCAGGGAAAAGAAAAACCGCTGCCTGCCGATCGCCATCAACATATATTGGTGGATGAATACATTGAACTGAGCCACTCAAAAACCTACCCAAAATACCCCGCCAAACTACGTCGTGTGGTAGTCTATGATCCCGAGAAGGATCAAACGATCGAACTTATTACCAACCAGTTTACTTGGACAGCAAACACGATTGGCGAACTCTATAAAGCTCGCTGGGAGATCGAAATCTTCTTTAAAGAGATTAAACAACTCCTGAAAATCAAATCTTTTCTTGGAATAACGGCTAATGCCGTACTGATCCAGATTTGGACAGCAATGATTACGTTGCTGATTTTGAAGTACCTGAAAGCCTGTGCAAGCTACTCTTGGTGCTTGTCGAATATGGTGGCATTTCTACGATTAAACCTATTTGTGAAGTTTGACCTGAGGAAGCTGTTAAATGAGCCTTTTGAACCACCAGATCCCCCTGAAAGCCCCGTTCATAGACAGATACACTTATTTGAATGGGGGGATTGATTTTGAAACAGCGAAATAATCTGTCCTAAATGAACAGAAAGGAAGCTATTTTATAAATTCTAAAACGTTTTGGACAGCTATGAATATAATTATTCAATACCTGTAATTATTTATTATCTGATTTTGGTGTTTCGATAAAAATTAAAAAGGCAATTGTTGAAAATATTATTTCTCGATATAACTCAATTTTATTCGCTGTTTTATTTTTCAAAAAAGAACCAAAACATCCACAATCTACATGTAGATTAATATGATTAGCATATAATATAATTATAGAAGGCTTTGCAAAACCCCCGATCAAATGGTGAGTTTTTAATTCATGATTTTTATTTTTAAGCAACATAAAAATAGTCATTCAAATTCAGAGAAACGACATGGCTGCTGATAATCAATTAAGTTTTGGTGACGGATTACTATCTTCTCGTAGGAAACGCTGTAAATTGGCGGAACAACTCAGTGAACTGGATCAATTAATTGATTGGTCGGTCTTAGTGGAAGAAATCTCAGGGATCGATAAAACCGATCGAAAAATCGGGGGCCGTCCCCGAACCAACCCAATATGGATGATTAAAGCCATTTTCCTACAACATTTGTTTAGTCTGAGCGATCCCCAACTCGAAGATCAGTTGATCGACCGGCTAAGTTTTCAGAAGTTTGTCGGGATTCATCTGGATCAAGAGATTCCCTGTTTTACCACCTTTTGGCGGTTTAAGGAAGCCCTGGCCCGGAATGGATTGGATCAGAAGATCTTTGAGCGGGTTAACGAAGGATTGGGCCAGCAAGGTCTATTTCTTAAAAAAGGTACGATCGTCGATGCGGTGATCTTGCCTTCCTCGAATCGTCCCCTATCGGATGAGAAACGTGAAAAACTGGACAAAGAGCCCAGCCATCAGATCGATACCGATGCTCGTTCGACCAAGAAACGGGGCCAATGGTATTTCGGCTATAAGGGGCACATTGGGGTCGATATCGGATCCAAGTTGATTCGAACACTTACCTTTACCCCGGCTCACGAACATGATTCAACACAAACCGAAGCCTTGATAAGCTATGATGAAGGGTCTCTGTTTGGGGATAAAGCCTATTTTGATAACTATCATAAATATTCCGCTCGCAAGTATGGCTGGTATTACGGCGTTCTGGAAAAACCCGCTCGGGGCCAGAAGCTTTCGGGTAAACAAAAGAAACGCAACCGGAAACATAGCCGGGTTCGGGCGAGTGTGGAACATCCCTTTGCCTGGATGAAGACCAAGGCGGGATTAACCCGGATGAGGGCGAAAAATCAGATCCGGAATCGATTACGTTTCGTGTTTACCTGTATTGGTTGGAATCTATCGAGGACCGCATTTCTGAGGCGAGGGACCAAGCCTATGGGATTGGTAGGGTTATGAGAGGGCAAAAAGGCCAAAATAGCACCATTATTGGCTATCATAAGGCTATTTGGGGGGTAAAAATCTCCGAATTAGACTTTGATCCGCCCTGGAGCGAGAGAAAATTCATCACAAAAATGATAACAAGGAAGTGCTGGTAGTTTTGCAAAGCCTTCTTATAGTGAATAATAGAAATAATATAAAACTACTAAATGCTGGCCATTTATTAATATTGCCCCAAAAAATAAGTGATAAAGCTATTGCAATTTCAATGTTAATTGTGATATAAAAAATGACATTTGCAAATTTTGACCATCGCTCCTTTCTATAACCTTAGCAATCCTGTTAACAGCCGCCCTCTTCACCCGGATGCTCCTCGAGGAACACTTTCTAAAACAGACCTACCCGGAGTATGTGGATTACATGAAACAGGCGAAGCGTTTTACACCGTATGTGATTTAGAAGATGGACTATTGAGCAGTATCACAGTAAGCAGTAAACAGTATCCATTCAATGATCAATAAACAATATGATATCGTGTCATTACGAAGCGTGTGAAGCGAGCGACGTGGTAATCCCCTTGGCCATATGTGATATCAATGACAACCCATAATATTTTCTATCCGCTTCTCAAGTGTCGGATGTGTTATTCCCCCCTTGCTTACCCGCCCGCCACTAATTTCATCCAATTGCAATAGGGCTTTTATATAATTTTCATTACCAATTCTTTGAGCTGAAAATTTATCAGCCTGAAATTCAAAATATCTCATAAAATAACCGGGTATTATACTAAATATTAGACTTGAAGAGACAGCTGCGATAGATACAAGTAAAATAATCTTTAATAAATCTGGTGTGATTTGCATGTTATATAGATAATATAACACAATACTAAATACAGACGTACTTATTATATTGATCATAAAAAGATAAAATAGATGATTCAAACTTAAATGACCTGCTTCATGTAGGGTAATGGCATTCAGGGATTGATCTTCAAGTTTATCAATTAAGGTTTGACCAATAATGATAGTATTCGTATAAGGTACTGCTCCTGTAGCATAAGCATTTATTAAGTTACCTTGATACGAATAAACACTATAATTTAACTGACAAGCATTACGTAGCCACTTTGTTATCTCTACTTCTGTATCAAGATTAGCTTGCAGACTTAATAGTAATGGTCGAAATATAAAATCAAAGGAAGTAATAATAGAGAAAAAGAATATTAATATAAAAAAGCCCCATACAATATTTGTTTCCAGATTATTAACAAGATAAAATAACAAACCGATTGAAAGAAAAATGAAAAACCATTCAATTATAATTATTCTTATGCTTCTAATTAAAGGTGGATCATGCCTATACCCCATTTTGTTTAGCATATAAGGAATTAGATATTTAACAAATATTATTCCCATAGATGTTATAAAAGTTATTATCAAAAGCATATAATTCTATTTATATACTAACATACCTCACTAAAAGTAAACATGTCATAATTACAAGACCACTCAGGAGTATATCCAATTTTTTATCTTTATCTTTATCTTTATCTTTAATAAATAAATATGAACTATAGAATAATGGTCCAATTAAGATAAAACTATTGTCTAAGAATGATTGTTTTATATGCCAACTGGAATGTGGTATTTTTTTTGTTATTAAATTATGATAAGTTATAAAGTCAGTTATATTATATTTATTAGCATACGGTATAAGTGTACTAAATGCCAAAATTAATCTGATCAATTCAACAACAATGGCTAATATTAGCATTATGCAAAATGCATAATTTATAAGTACAACATGAAACTTTGAATCGGCTAAATATAATAAATATCTATTAATTATATAGATTATTACAAATAACAATATAATTAAAGAGCTTTTCATTAATGTCGATAATATAACAACTACTTTTGCCTGTAGTCTGAATTCCGATGGTGGTAATAAGATTATATTAAATTGTATAATATCATAAAATATATTTAAGGTTATAAAGTATAATACCAATACATTAAATAAGGTTTTATATGATTTATCAAATACCATAATATTTTTTTAAACAAAATATATTTCAATGCTTTCGAGCAATGCAGAAACAGTTAATAATAATACCAGATAATAGAATTCTTTTATATCTATAATTCTGGAAATTATTATATCTTCACACAGCTGTCCAAAACGTTTTAGAATGTAAGAAATTTCGTTGTTTCTGTCAGTCTTGGACAGATTTTACCACTGCTCGAAAATCAATCCCCCCATTCAAACAAGACTCCTTG
>DATFMK010000246.1:0-2605 GCA_035267005.1 Balneolales bacterium | reverse complement strand
GCCTGAGCATCAACGTGAACATTATAATCATAGCGACGATAATTCACATTATAAAACATCCCATCCTGATTAGTAAACCCCAATTCAGCATAATAGGTAATCCCATGAGCTCCACCACTTAATTGCAGAGATGATTTTGCTCTGGGTGGATATAAGTTTTCATATTGTTTTCCAGCATTATTTGTTATGGGATATTTATTAGGATTTTTCGCATTTAGCTGAGCATAATTTGCTATTAAATCTTTTGCGAACGGTGGATTCGATCCATTAGGATTTGAATTTAAATAGGCTTCATTACTCAATCTCATAAAATCTTGCGCATTAAGCATATGTGGATAATACGTAGGGGTAGATATACCATAATAAGTATTGAATGATAACTGCGGTTTACCGGTTTGCCCTGTCTTTGTTGTTATTAATATCACACCGTTTGCACCTCCCATACCATACGGAGCCACCGCTGCGGCATCTTTTAAAACTGTAATGGATTTTATGGTATTAGGATCAATCTCATTTAAGTTATTTCTCTTAATACCGTTCACTACAATTAATGGTTGAGAGTTACCAGTAGTAGCAATTCCCCGAATATTGATTGTTGGGTTATTTTGTCCAGGCTGACCACTACTTGTGGACATACTTACCCCAGCTATTTTACCAGCAATCGAGTGAGTTATGTTTGCAACCGGAGCTTCTGATAGCGAACTTCCCTTCACTTCACTCACAGAACCTGTTAACGTTTGTTTTCTTTGAGTACTATACCCAACTACGACCAATTGACCACCTAAAACCGCTTTTGTTTGCAGAGAAACATTAATCGTAGATCTACCCCTTACAGGAATTACCTTAGTTTTATAACCGATGTAAGAAACGACCAGGGTATCTGTTGAACTCGGTACATTTAAGGTATACATACCATTACTATTCGTGGCCGTACCTATTGTTGTACCTTTAACTAAAACATCTACCCCAGGTAGCGCTTTTCCATTGCTCGCATCGGTCACTTTTCCCGATACTTTCAAATCCTTTTTATTTAGAGCTTTATTTATATATGATATATCGTCATTCTTTTTAACAACTTTTCTAAATCTCATTCCATCAAATGAAATGGATTTTGCTATAGATGAAGATGTGCTAAATAACACTAAAAAGATGACGACTATTCCGATAGCTTTTTTCATATTGCCTCCGTTTAAACGTCATTATTATTCGTATCAGGAATCGTAATTTTGATCATTTTATCATTCCCTTCTTTTATGATGATTATTTTAAAACAAAGATTATTTACATAATCATTGTTTATCACATACGATTAATACATTATATGTACTTGAAGGCCAAACATAATATGTCCACATCATGTATATATTATATATACATCTATCATATATAATTTGACACATTTATCCTCACATATATTTGTTTGGATAATATCTTATTACTTGGATTTTGTTTAGAACATCACTTATTCATATTATTATTTTTTTAATAAGAATACACAAAGAAGGACTATTATTTTTGCATAGCCTTCCTATAATCAAACCACTTATATTTTACCTTATTTTGCAACCACAAAAAAAGCGTTTATAGATTCAAACATTAACCACTTATAGAAGCCTATGCAACACCGTTCTTTAGCCCAATATCAGCATTTTCTCGACTCCGAAATCTTCATATATAGCTAATATATTGTGGTTCCGAAGTCACTCAATCTTCAATCTTGAACAAAAGCAATGGTTTTGCAAAGCCTTCTCATCATTTATTTCATGATTATGTCCTACTTTTTCTTAATCTATTATTGTCTATTTATTAATGATACATTCCATTTACATGATTCTGCTGCCATTCGAGACAGTGTTTATGTTAGGGCAAATATTTCAACAAATTTTGTTCTTAAAAATAAGAATTTTTCTTATTCCATGACTATTTTAGATTTAAAGCAGGGTAACAATTTGCTCTATATGGTATCGCTTTCAAGCAAAAAGCATTTTATCAATCCAATTTATTGCCCTTTTGTATCCTAATATATAAATAATTTCCAATATTAAAACACAAAATTATCAATTTTAAAAATACTCCTTTCAAAAAATTAATGACTTAACATAACCTAAAGAGTCGAAAAGCGCTACCATTACTTTTGTTAATTATAAAAAAAATATTCCAATAAGGGCAAATAATATTTTTATATAGACAAATTTTGTTGTAAACAATTATCGTAAAATATTAACTCTTATTATGAAGAATGGCGAACTACCAGTTTTACTGGCAATAAATTAACAACACCTTGATGTGATTTATGCGAATTTAGACGCTCCATAACTTTTGAAAATGCCAAATCGGCCAATTGAGTGTAATCGGTAACAACGGAAGTAAGGGAGGGATAATGAAACGAACACATTGGCAGGTTATCGAAGCCAGCGATTGCAATATCATTTGGAAACTTATAACCAGCAGCTATTGCAGTCTCCATAAATCCAATAGCAGTCTCATCATTGGCAGCAAATATAGCACGCGGTTTATTTTTCAGTTTCTCAAATTCTTCAAAAGCACTGATTCCTGAACATAGTTTATAATTACCTGGATAGCTCCATATAAAATCGATATTCTT
>DATFMK010000245.1:0-4086 GCA_035267005.1 Balneolales bacterium | reverse complement strand
GACACAGATCATTATAAATAATTTCGATTTATTCCCATATTTTTAAATCATTTTGCGATAAATCTTGTTATAGGAGTCTGTCTAACTTAAGTAAATGAAGGCTTTGCAATGGCTTCTCTAAATTCTCATCGATATATTCAGGGAACCAAGATAATTTCTTCCGGGCATAGGATACCAGGCAACGATTTGGTAGCTCTTATTAAAGAGATTCTGCACTTTGGCATGTAAAGCAAGACGAAATGCACCAAATCGATGACTCAGAATAATACCTGAATTGATGATATTGAAAGCGGATAAGGGATCTAAAGAACTGCTGTGATCATTCGTAGTATATCGGGATCCAGTCCTGTTTTGATTGATATATAACATTATAGGTCCGGAATGTATACTCAGATCTGTTTTGAAGGACCATTTAGGCACATAACTCAACTGTTTATGCAGATCATGCGATTTGGATTGATCGCTCTTCGTTATTTCCGCTTTAGTCCATTCTGTAAAATTCCGTAGTTGTAAAGTGATTCCATTTAATTCGTACATCAATACAGATTCCAACTCTGCACCCTGCATATGTAGCCCAAGAATATTTACGGGCGACCATACGCCATTACTACCCGGCACCCATCGGATTCCATCTTTTTGTCTGCTATTATAATAGGTAGGCATAACCTTCAATAGCAAACCTTTCGATAATTGCTTTTGAAAAGTAAACCCAGCCTCCGCTGTCCAGCTTTTTTCCGGGTTAAGATCTTTATTCCCACCAGGCTGCCAGTATAATTGATTAAAAGTCGGAGCTGTAAAATCACGCTTTATTTGTGCCCTGATGAACAATATACGTGGTATCATTTCAAAATTTACTCCTAAATCCGGACTAACCTGACTCCCAAAATCTGAATAGTTATCAAATCTAAGCGCCGGATATATCCGTAATTCTGGAACCGGCCGGTATTCTCCGTGTACTAATCCACTTACCCGGTTACGATCTTCCCGATAATTATAATTATTGGTTTTAATGATTTCTCTGTTAAAAGAAATCAGACCACTTATATCGAAAATCTTGGAAAAATAATGACGGATCTGCCCCTGAACATTATATTTCAATGCTAAACTACGACTATGCGTGCCATAATTAGGGTCATCGTACTTCAAATTATAATGAGAATAGTACGTTTTGACGCGATAATGTGTTTTACCATACCGACCACCGTAAATCCCATACCACCGTACTGAATTATCACGCTGCTCTCCTTTTCCACCATTAAAATTGACAGCATTGGCGATATGGTTATCCTGATAATTATACCAAAGTGCGGTTTTGACAAAATGATTCTTTTTTTGCCATTCCACATTCGTTAAAATATGATGCGCATTTAATGCATTATTCTGTCGCTTAATTTGCTTGTTTTCGACAGTATTGTAATATGGAAAATTATTATCGGACTGTTTCTGTCCAGCCATAAAAGTAACTTTCCAATTTTTGTGTTTCGTACCAATAGCTAAATTTTGTTTTGCATATCCATATGAGCCAAAAGCAGATCCCAATTGTATTTTATTGATAAAATCGTCTGTCTTTAAATAAACCGTTCCGCCACTGCTTCCGGCCCCAAACGAAGTAGCCGGATTACCAGGGGAAATTTCTACTGAAGAAAGTACAGAAACCGGAATCAAAGAAAGATCGGAGGTTCCTACCATGGGATGATTTATGACAAATCCTTCCCAGATAACTTGTGTATGACGCGCATCGTAACCGCGCAGTGAAAGGGATTGTAACCCACCGGGACCATTACTTTGTACAAATGCAAAAGATTGATCCATAAGCAGTGAACCGAGGTCCTGCGATTGAAATTGCTGAAGAGTTGTTGAATCTATTACGTTTACCTGAATTGGCTGATAAGCGACAGGCTCTTTAATTCGAGTGGCTTCTATATGAATTTCTCGTAATTGCAGGCTATCGGATACGGATTGTGCCGATACCAGCTGAGAAGAACATAGAAAAATAAATATTAATAAAAGAGCTGTTAAAGATAGATATAGTTTGTTTGTATGCATTGTTTTCACCTGAACTTTAATTTTCCCGAAAGTTTCAACAGTGATACGAGTCTGGCAGGTCTCCTGGCTTATCCGACTATTTATTGACAAGTCTTCCCATTCTTACGAACAGTGACATTGGTATCAATAAATTTTACCACGATAACGCATGGCCGGAATAACAGTTGCGGGTACAGCTCCCGATTTTCACGAGATTCCCATATTAATCAACATTTTTTTTGAATTTTGATGTTGAACCAAAACTCTCATCATGTTTTAAAAGAACATTTGAAGTATAACAGAAATTGAATCAAAATAAAAAGCAAATTTGTGTTCACATGAGAATCTTTCTCCAAGTCCAATAAGGCTATGCAAAACCGTTCTTTTTCCCAATAGCTGTATTTTCACGATTTCGCAATTTCGAAATCCTCGAATAAATAAAAAAATGACAAACGATATTAAATATTTGACAAATACCGTTCAACAATCATCAGATCGTTAAATTTTATATACACAAATATATAATTCCATTTAAGATAATTATATCTTGAAAAATCTATAACCCCTATCATGGAATGATTAAATTTATACGTGATAGTTTATCATAAAAAAATTATTAAATATGATAATTTATATTTTTTATAAGTTTATATTGTTCTATACTTAACAGATATAAATTTATAACTTTTTTTGACATAAAATTATTTTCATCATGGAGTTAAGTGCTGTTTTTCTATCCAGATTACAGTTTGCCCTGACCATAATGTTTCACTACATATTCCCACCTCTGACGATTGGTTTAGGCGCTTTAATGGTAATTATGGAGGGTCTCTATTTGAAGACGGGAAACCGTCAGTATGAGGAGATGGCCAGATTCTGGACAAAAATATTTGCTGTAAATTTTGCTATGGGGGTCGCTTCCGGCATCGTCATGGAATTTCAATTTGGCACAAACTGGGCTACCTATTCCCGATTTGTAGGTGATGTTTTCGGTTCGGCACTTGCCGCTGAGGGAATTTTCGCTTTCTTCCTTGAATCCGGGTTTTTGGCTGTTGTCATTTTCGGCTGGGACCGTGTCTCTAAAAAGCTTCATTACTTTTCAACAATCATGGTTTCTTTTGGATCGATTTTTTCATCGGTTTGGATTGTGGTCGCCAATTCCTGGCAACAAACCCCGGCCGGATATCACCTGGTTAAACACGGTGGTGTGGAAAGAGCGGAAGTTACTAATTTCTGGTCGGTTATTTTTAATCCATCCAGTGTGGAACGGATTGTTCACGTTTTAATAGCAGCCTTTATCCTGGGGGCTTTTCTTGTAATGAGTATTTCGGCTTATTATATATTGAGAAATCGTCATCTCGAGTTTGCCTCCCGGTCCTTTACTATTGGACTCATATTCGGTACCGTTTTTTCAATACTGGCCCCGGTGTCCGGTCACTTTGCGGCTGAAATTGTGGCAAAATATCAGCCGCCAAAATTAGCCGCTTTTGAAGCCCATTATAAAACAGGAAAGGGTCCAACCGGTATGTACATAATCGGGATACCCAACAACCAGGAAAAAAAGGTGAATTATGGTATTCAAATTCCCGGTTTGCTCAGTTTTTTGGTACACGGAAATTTCAAGACACCCGTGCAGGGCTTAAATCAAACACCAGCTAAAAATCGTCCGCCTGTCATTATTCCTTTTTATATGTATCATTTAATGATTGGGCTGGGCGTGTTCTTCATCATTCTGACTTTATATGCCTGTTTTCTGTTGTGGAAGGGTACATTATTTGAAAAACGCTGGCTTCTCTGGGTATTTGTGTTCGCTGTTCTTGGGCCCTATCTCGCTAATCAAGCCGGTTGGATTGCCGCAGAAGTCGGACGTCAGCCCTGGGTTGTTTACGGACTACTTCGTACAAGTAAAGCTGTTTCACCTGCCATAAACGGGACACAGGTCCTCGCATCCATCATCATGTTCGGACTCATTTATTTGATGCTCTTTGCTGTTTGGGTTTATGTAATGGATGACAAAATCAAAAAAGGACCGGAAGAAGTTCCTGTTGAAGAAATGGGACC
>DATFMK010000244.1:0-8451 GCA_035267005.1 Balneolales bacterium | reverse complement strand
CGATTGATAATAATTTCCCTGAACGCTCTGCAAAGCTTTAATGCTCGATACCGTTTTTCCTTTAACATTCAAATCTACCGGTTTTTTGATATTTAACGGATTAATCAGAATCAGAGTAAGTTGATCGTTAGAAGGATTAATAAACCCGGAGATCATTAAATTGGAATTGGTTGATGACATATCTATTCTTTTATAACCTTCGCTGATATATTTGGCGAAGTGTTTCATCACATAATAAAATGGCGTAACCGTGAAATTACCGGAATTATCGATGCCGATCATAGCGTTTTTACTCCCTGAATCCCAGACCATTTCCCAATAAATATATCCTGAAGCATCTGCCTGGACCAATACATTATTGATAAATTCGGCCGTTTTAAACCAGGACATCCCGGAATACTCTGTCATAATGTTGGGTTTATTACCATAATTATTATGGATCCCTTTAAGCAAAGAAGTCGTCTGACTAATATCCGTATTATTATTGAAATTGTAGGTGTGATAAGCGTACATCGCTAAATAGGATTTGGTTTTTAAGGCATCAGCAAAACCCGCAAACGTATTGCTGATATCCTGGGACTCCGGGCCAATCATTTTTGGAGGATTTTTACGATTTTTTATTTGATTATAGACCAAATCAAAGGCTTTATTATAACCGGGCAGATCCGGTAATTCCGTTGCACTCCACTTACAGGTCGTCCATTTCGAAGTCGTATAGGTCGGTTCATTCTGTATGCTGATAAAATCCGGATTAAACGTGATGTGGTTCAGGATATCCGTCCAGTAATTGGCGAAAGCCTGATACATAAAGCCTGATTTGTCCTTACGTAACGTCCCCTGATCCATGCTACCGTTACTTTTCAGTGAATCAGGCGGGCCCCAGGAGCTCAATAAGACTTTGATATTTGGATCATATTGTTTAGCAATGTTATAAATTTTATTCGTACTCTCGAACATAGTCTTAGTTCCACTGGAAATCATTGTATGAGTCGATTTGTTTGTGGGGTAATTTTTGGGATAATACCAGTTCTTAAGTCTTATAATATCCGTTCCCATATCCTTAAAAAGCAATTTACTGATCGTGTCCTCTTTAGCACTCGAAGTCAATCTATCAGAATACCATGTCAAGGCACCGCCAAAACCAATCATGGTTTGATAGGTCGTAGACGGATTTGCAGTTATTTGAGGATTCTTTGGAGTATTACTATTTAAATCACCTCCACTTGAAGTGATCGTTTTATTACTACAAGAAATGAAAAGCAGTAAACCTAGAATATTCATTAATATCAAGATAGAAAAGCGATTTGAGAGATTTAAAGTGGATGTCATCTTATACATTAATTGGTTGGAAATGGAGTATTATAGACTAAAACTATAAGATTTTTTATTTAATAGAGACAAAATTTATATAAAATTGTCCCCAATTTGTCTATTCGGATAAAATATCGGATCAATTAAATTTTAATGTAATTGCTATTATATCAATACGAATGTGTAAAAATGCTACATTCACAAATTATTATTTAAATAATAACGATTATAATTAATCAAATAAAGACAAATATTATCATTATTAGGTCAATTATTAAACTATTTTGTATTTTCATTTGACATATTTAAGGCAAAAAATTATACTATGCAAAGTAAGCGCTTCGAGTGAGGTAGCTAAAATATTCAATATCGAAGTGATTTTAATCCAGATATATGTTGAACTTAGTTAAATATATATAAATGTATAAATAATTTATTGGTTAGTGACAAAAGAATGAAAGTTTTCTTTAATAAGAGGTAAAAAAAATGAGTTTCAACGTGTCAATTAAGTACGAAGATATAGATATTAGATGCGTTTATGGATACTTCTTGTTGATTAAAGCTTTCAAAGTATGTGATATTCAGGACAAAATTTTTCGTTTTCTTATGATAAATATCCCATTTTCTTTGACCAACTGTAAAGTTACGCCTTAAGATTATTATAACTAGCTGTCAGATAATAGATTATGATAATTGGTTGAGTAAAATAGAAGTGAAATAATAGAAATGATCAATTTTATGAATTGTAAAATAATTCAGTGTAATAAACTTATGATTACTTAAGATAAATCTAATGAAGAAAACGCTGCCCTACGTTAGAGTAATTCTACATAAGAATATATCGGATGGATTATTCCGATTGAAACAGAAGGGGATTCTTTGATGGCAAGACGTAATTGAAAGCGAATCAACATATAAGGTTAGAACTGACACTATTAAAATGGTCCCTTGAGTTAAAGATCAGAAATATTATGAAATAAAAAATTGTCTATATAAGCATCTATCTAAATATCACTTATAAAGATGTTTCGTAAAATCATAATCATGGTCACGTTTGTATAAAATGCGAGGGTAGGAAATCTATATCCGTTTGATGATTGCTCAAACGGTTAAAATATAAGAGATACTTCATGTGAAGCCATAACACATTTTTTTCTCATTGACTAGTTGTTATTACAAAATGGGTGTCAATGGATATCATTTTAGACAGTATATCAATAGAATCTGATATTCAGAAGCAATGAAGTGAGAATTATCAGATGGTATAGAATTGTGTTGACAGAACTTGTTAAAAGCCGATATGGGGGACAAAACCCGTTTGTTGTCCCTAAATACTTTGAAGAATGGAACGCATAATACTAACAACATTAAAACAGAGGGAATATGTATGAGTACCTTGTACAAAAACGACAATAAGATTGCTAATTTTGTGTCGGCAGAACGGAAAGCGTGGAAGGTTATAGTCTTATTATTGACTATAATTTCTGTAAGCGGTTTTAGTTGTATGGCACAGAATACACAATCCAGCAAACACCTGATTAAAGGTAAAGTCATTGCGGGAGATAATGGTCAACCACTTCCCGGTGTTAATATCGTTATAAAAGGAACAACCTCCGGTACAGCTACCGATCAGAAAGGTAATTATTCTATCAGAGCTAAAGACAGCGATGTGTTGATTTATTCATTTATAGGTTACAAAACAAAGATGATTCCCGTTGCAGGTAAACGAGTAATTAATGTAACTATGAAAGTTAACGCGATAGAGGCCAATCAACTGGTTGTTGTTGGATACGGTAGTACTAAGAAAAAAGATCTTACAGGGGCTGTAACCAGTGTAAGTGGTAAGGATTTAAGCCGTGACGTGACTAGTTCTTTCACGCAAGCCCTTCAGGGGCAAGTGGCTGGTTTAACTGTAACGCAAAGCTCAGGTGCACCGGGTGGTGCCGTTTCGGTTCATATTCGAGGTATAAATACTTTGGGTTCCGATTCGCAACCATTATATGTAATTGATGGTGTTCCTGTTTCCGGTTATTCGGGAAACACAAGCAGTCCGCTTGCTTCTCTGAACCCACAGGATATTCAATCCGTTGAGGTATTGAAGGATGCATCTTCAGAAGCTATTTACGGTTCCAGAGCCGCTAACGGCGTTATTTTGATTACAACTAAACATGGTACAGCGGGACATACTCGTGTAAGCTACAGTGGTTATTATGGTGTACAGCAATTGCCGCAGACATTATCTGTTATGAATTTAAGGCAGTATGCCATTTATGAAAATGCTCGCTATAAATCATTGAACTATACCCCACAAGTGCAATTTGCTGATCCGTCAATACTTGGAAACGGAACAAACTGGCAAAACGTCTTATTCCGAAATGCACCGACTGAAAACAATAATCTGACTATCAGTGGTGGATCCCAAAAAACTAATTATTTGTTGTCAGCCAATTATTTCAATCAAAAAGGTATTGCTGTAGCTACCTGGTTTCACCGTTATGCCTTACGGTTTAATTTGAATAGTAAACCTGCAAAATGGTTGAAAGTTGGAACGAATCTGCATTTGGGTCGCACCAAACAACGTTTGGGCAGTAATTTCAACAATATTATAAATACAGCGCTTCGACAAAGTCCTGATATCCCGGTCTATAGTCCAAATGGTGGATATGGTGGACCTTCCAACGCTCAGTTCACGTTGAATAATCCATTAGGACAAGCTCAATTACTTCAGAATTATAAACAGGATTCCAAAGTGATTGGTAATATTTTTGCTGATATTAATTTCACCAAAAATTTGGATTTGCGTCAGGAAGTTGATGGAACCTTTACATTCGGTAATCAGAATCAATTCACGCCGACCTATAATTTTGGTGCCATTACAAATACGCAAAATAATGCTTCGGTTTCCACCAGTAATAGCAATTACTGGTTAGTAAAAACATATCTGACTTACCAAAATACGGTTTATAAGCAATTAGACTTAAAAGCTATGGTGGGACACGAAGCCGCCGTAACTTCTTATTCTGGTATTAATGCCAGCCGTAAAAATTTCCCGACTAATAATGTTCATTCCATTAACTTAGGCGATGCCTCGACAGCCCAAAATGGTGGATATAAAGGCAACTCATCACGTGAATCTGTGTTTGGTCGTGTAAACTTGTCTTATAAAGACCGTTATTTGGTTACGGGTACATTCCGGGCGGATGCCTCATCTAAGTTCAGTTCACAAAATCAATGGGCTTATTTTCCATCAGTAGCCGTTGCTTGGAGAATGGCACAAGAACCATTTATCAAGAAGATTGATCAAATTGATAAAATGAAGTTACGCTTAAGTTATGGACAGGTGGGTAACCAAAATATAGGTGATTACTTGTTTGGTTCAACATTAGGAGTCTTTCCGACAACGTGGGGTAGTGGATTATTACCTACAGATATTGCCAACCCTAATGTACAGTGGGAATCTACAGATGAATATGATGCCGGTCTGGATGTCGGATTATTTAATCAACGAATACAATTATCGGCAGATATTTATCTGAAACGTACTCATGGTTTGTTATTACAGGAACCCCTTCCTCTGTATTCCGGTACAGGAGCCACGGGTTCGCCAAATCCTCCAACGGTTAATGTCGGATCCATTCAAAACAAAGGATTTGATTTATCCATCAATACGACAAATGTCAGTTCTCAATTGGTATGGAAAACGGGACTACAATTCTCAATGAACCGTAATAAGGTATTGAGTTTAAATCAAGGTAATAAACCGATAGACGAAAATGTCCAAAGTTATTATAACGGGTTCGATGATCAAAGTATCGTTACCCGTACCGTAGTTGGTCAGCCGATTGCTCAAATTTACGGGTATGTTGTTCAAGGGATTATTAAAAATGCCCAGGAACTGAAAAATCATGCTCTCCCGGCAGGAAATCCATCGGTATCACAGTTGAGTCCGAAAACGACCTGGATTGGTGATTATAAGTTTAAGGATCTGAATGGTGATGGTGTGATCAATTCAAAAGACCGAACATTTTTAGGAAATACGCAACCACTGTTTGAATTTGGCATCAGTAATAAATTTTATTACAAAAATTTTGATCTGACAGTCTTCCTTAACGGTAATTATGGCAACAAGATTTATAATTATCTGCGTCAGGAAGATATGAACATGTCGAGTAACTTCAATCTGATGAAGTCAGCCAGTAATTTTGCAAAACTTGGACTAAAGAATCCAAATGGTGATCCTAACAACATGAATGATGTTGTTCTTAAGAATCCGAACACCAATGTTCCAAGAGTAACAGCCAGTGATCCGAATCAAAATAACAGGATTTCGAGTGCATTTGTTGAAGACGGATCATATTTGAGAGTACAGAATGTGATTTTAGGATATACTCTGCCCCATCGTATAAGCTCACTGATACATATGAGTCAGTTAAGAGTATATGCTCAGATACAGAATCTTTACACATTCACGAAATATAAAGGATACGATCCAAATGTCGCTGCGGGTTCACAAACTCAAAATGCGCTGACTTCAGGTATGGATTATGGTCAGTACCCGGCCGCACGCACCTTTACTTTTGGAATCAATTTACGTCTTTAGTAACCACAAATATTTTGAGTTATGAAAATTATTAAGAATCACATTATAGTTATAGCCGGAATCGTATTATCGATGAGTATGATTGGCTGTAAGAGCCAATTCCTGAATCGACCTCCGCAATCATCAATCGTTTCGGGAAACTTTTACAAGAATGCCGATCAGCTCAGTAAAGCTACCGCACCTTTATACAATATCCCATGGTTCGATTATAATGGACCGACCGCCTTCGATATTGGAGATGCGGCTGCCGGTAATATGATTACCAGTGATCAGGGATATTCACAATTTGTTAACCTTGATGTAAGTAACACGAACGCTTTTATTACAAAAGCCTGGGCATCCCTTTACAGTGTTGTAAACGATGCTAATACATTACTTTACAATATTAATAATCAGGCATCGAAGAGTATTGCTCAAAAAGATATTAATAATGCTATCGCCCAGGCACGTTTTATGCGGGCAGTGGCTTATTTTTATCTCGTACGAATATTTGGAGCTGTACCAATCATTACAAATACTTCCCAACTTATTAAGCAGCCGGAAGTACCTCGAAATAAAGTTGCGGATGTATATCAGTTCATCATTAATGATCTGCAGTTTGCAGCCAATAATTTACCAGATACTCCAACACAGCCCGGACGCGTGACCAAATGGTCTGCTGAAGGATATCTGACCCGTGTTTATTTATTTAAAGCAGCCCTTGATCATAGTGGTCAAAGTGAAAACACTGCTGATTTGAAAGAAGCACAAAAATATGGAAAAGATGTTTGTGACAACAGTGGTATAAGTTTGCTGCCTAATTTTGCAAATCTGTTTCGCAGACAGTATAACAATAATCAGGAAAGCTTATTTGCCTTACAATGGGTTGCCAACGAAGGCTGGGGTAGCCAAAACGTAACGCAGGCATTTTTAGCAGCAGTTCCGAAAATTACAGGAGTCGGAGATGGCTGGGGAGGCGGAACTTCCGCATCTGCATTCTTGCTGAAATTGTTTTCAAATAACCAGACTGATTCACTTCGTCAAAAAGCAACTTATATGTTTTATGGTGACCACTATCCCGATATCCTGAAAAAGGATGGAGGTTACACGTATACAGGTACATATGTGGTTCGTTCCGCAGTTAAGAAATATGTTGTTGGTACTCCAGCTGATAACAGCGGTCATGTAGGGTTTATGTCAACGGATATTAACACATACATGCTGCGTTTGGCAGGTGTCTATTTGGACTATGCAGAAGCTATCCTGGGTAATCAAAACTCTACAAGTAATGTGGAAGCGTTAAGATATTATAATGCTGTTCGGGAACGGGCTGGTTTGAAGCCCAAAAGTTCCATCACGTTCTGGGATATCTGGAATACACGATGGAAAGAATTGGCCTTTGAAGACAAAGATTGGTTTTCGCTGGTTCGGTTGCACTATTTCAAACCACAGGTAGCGATTAATTACATCAATAATCAGAACAGGGAGGAAAATTACACGTACGATCCAACAACAAAGGATACGACCTTTACAATGCCTACGACCCCTGTTAAAGCAACTGCTTCTGATTTTACGTTTCCGTATCCGGAAAAAGATGTGTTAGCGAATTCCAAACTTACCCAGCCTCCTGTTTCATACGATTTTAAACAACAGAAATAGGATTGGTATGAATATCCCCTTTAACCTGCTTTAAAAGGTTAAAGGGGAGTACCTAAAATGATTTTTAAATATTTAAAAAAAATTAAATACGAGAGCCATGAAGAAAAGAGGCATAAAAATAATCAACAGTATATTTTTGTCTGTATTGTTAGTTGGTATACTGTTACAGTATGGCTGCAAATCTAACAATAGTGGGATGAGTCCGAAGCCGGTGATAACGGGAGTCCGTGACATTCATCCCGACTCAG
This sequence comes from Balneolales bacterium, assembly GCA_035267005.1. Taxonomy (GTDB): domain Bacteria; phylum Bacteroidota; class Rhodothermia; order Balneolales; family DATFMH01; genus DATFMH01. The sequence continues at coordinate 654 of DATFMK010000244.1, read as the reverse complement.
CTGCTGTCAACAAAATTGGTCCGGGTCAGACAGTGGTTATAGAAGGTAATAATCTGATAACGACCAAAGAGGTAACTTTTGATGGATATCAAACGTCAATCAATCAAACCCTTTTTACGGATACAACCGTAATCGCTTCAATTCCGTCAAATCTTCCTTTTTCCAAGGTAAAATCAGATAGTTTAAATCAGATTCATCTGGTTAGCAAATTTGGTGAGACTACCTATAAATTTCCGATTTTACCTCCCAAACCGGTGGTAAACTCTGTGAGTAATGAGTTCGCCTACCCGGGACAAAAAATCAATATAAATGGCAATTATTTATATCTGGTTAAATCAATTGTATTTCCTGGCAGTATTAAAGCAACCCAATATTCTGGTACTGCAGATGGATCACAGCTCACTGTGACGGTTCCACAAGGGGTAGCTCAATCGGATATGGGAAGTATTAAAATTGTGACACAGGCAGGAACAGCTCTATCTGCTCCGATGGTTGCATTTCATGATACTACAGGAATGGTCTGTAATTTTGATAATAAGGATACATTTGCCTACTGGTCCGGTACACAAGACAACAACGCTTCCACGTTTCCCAATGGATGGGGTAATTATGGTCATATGAAGGCGGATTCGGTTTCCGCTGGAGATGGATCAT
>DATFMK010000243.1:0-2804 GCA_035267005.1 Balneolales bacterium | reverse complement strand
TGACGACGGACGACTGACCACCGACGACAGAGAGCTGTTTTGATGCATAAAGCATGATTCCGATTCCACCTCGTTCCCAACGTCCCCGTTGGGAATGCAAAATATGAAACTCCGTTTCATTTATTTTTTAGACTGTTTGGTCATCAATACAGGATGTTCCAAATCTTTACCAGATCAATTTGCTCAAATCACGCGATATTTTGGAAAGGAAGCAGAGCTTCCGGTTCTACGTTCCCAAAGGGACTTTGAGGAACGAGTACGCAGATGCGAGATCTTCCAAGTGTAGATAGGAAACAAAATAAGTCTATAATTATACGTGAATTCACGTTAACTTAAAAAATACCCGCAAAACCATGAAGGGTATGTCGCGTTGGTTCATACGCCAAGCCAAATCCAAGATCGATTCGAATATTTGATAAACCGGTTACAAAATGTAATCCAATGCCATAAATCGTTCTGGAATGATTATAAATATTATGAAATGAGTGATAATCCAGATTGGCCGCGGTATTGGTAAACAAAACTCCGTAAATTTGCTGGACATATAATGGCAAGAGAAATCCCCCGTTATCAGGATCCAGAAACGGGATCGTATAACGGGTACTGAAACTGGCTACATTATTTAAATTTTGAAGAACATTCGTCTGAAATCCGGTTGAAATCAAATCACTGGTATTAAAAACAGGATTGGGGGTTTGCGTTTGTACTAACAGACCAAGACGAAGTGACTGGTTAAATCTTCTGAGAGGAGACAAATAGGTGTAAATACCGGCCCGGAGTGCTTCTCTTTTTGATGCGATATGATTCGAGAAATCCCGCTCTCCTTCCGCATATATTATGGTGCCGGTATTTGGCTGGGCGTCCTGAATATCTTGCTGTAAATCGTGTTTATATGAAATATATAAATTACCACTAAATCGGTTGAACCAATTTGTAGAGGTCGTTCCGTTTGATTGAATAATACGTTCGTTATAAGTTTTAAGCTCAGGACGTATGTATATCGAGGAATATCGTACATTATGTTTAAGAGTAATTGGAATAGGGATTCCAAACGAAAAACCCTGTTTTTCCAAACCATATACACGGTTATTTCGGATGATTCGATAATCGAGAGGTTCATTAAAAGCGGAAACAATGAATCCTGGATAAAATCCGGAATACTGATAACTGGCATCGTACCAAATCCGATTATTTGAGGTGCTGAGATCAAGAGCGTAACTATTACGCAATAAAAGGTCCGAGCTTGTAATTTGCACTCCGTATCGATTTCCGGTAAAAGAATTATTTCCAAAATAATAGGGAATAACAGATCGTGGCTTTAACCATTTCAATCCACTGTGATAACGGGAAACTTTCCACGTTTTCGAAGTGTCAATTAAATTTGAAGCCAGTCTCGGTGCATTCATTCGGTCGGTTACGTCTGCTTTCCATATTTTTTTATTGATATGACGATCCAAATAATTTTGTTTTTTTATAATGGCCAATTTATGCAGAGCTCCTTTTTGAACGACAAATGTGATTTTATTACCATCACGGGAATAAGATCCTTCGTAAGCGTTAAATAACGTATTGGTTATTTGAGATACGGAATGTTGTTTTCGATCGTATTGATAAATATTCATTACTCCGCCGTAGTCGGAAGTGAAGAGTAATTTTGTACCATCTTTATTCCAGGAAGGATCAAAAACAGAAGCATGCTTAAACGCGATATCGGGATGAGTATCCAGCACTTTTTCTTTGTCGGAGGGATGAACGAACCATAATGCCTGAACACCATTTCTGTTTGCAACAACTGCAACTAAGTTAGTATCAACAGGATTTTGGGCTAATGAAACAATATTATTTGGAAGAACAGAGAGCAAATTGGTTGTGGATCCGTTTTTATTGATTTTTACCCATCGGTCCGATTCCATATCGGTTTGAAGCGCCCAAATTGATTTTCCATGAAAAACCGGACTAAATACCCGCTGGTTAGTGGTTAACCGCTTGCTCTTTCCATTCGTTAAATTTACCTGATAGACATCCGATTTGTAATCATTATTAAAAAAAGGATTTTGACGATAATTGGCATATAAAAATCGATGATTCTTACGATCCAGATTGTACCAATAATTTTCGACGATATCGGTTTCTAATAATTTTGACAAATGCCGGGTTCGTGTATTATATATCCAGAATCCCGGTCGTTTGTTGTAAAAGGAACCATAGAACATGATTTTATGATTATTGATCCATTCCGGATGCCGAACATAGGTTCCTTTAAGATTAAGAGCTACAATAGAATAGGGATCCTTACCTACATTTTTTATGGAATCAATCCGGGTTGTTTCCTTTTGTTTTTGAACATGTTCAAATTTGTTATATAGTTTTAAGGGAAAAATCCCGGTTTGGTGCCACATAGCGACACCGAGTCCTAAAAAAGGCCAGCGTGAATCAAAATTAATAATACGTCGCGCGATATTATGACCATAGTTGTTTTCCAGCCAATTCACAAAATTGTATCCACCAATGTAATGACGGTCGAAGGGACGATTGATTCCCGATATGGAAAATAGTTGTCCCATATCCCAATTATTATGGGACATTAAATTGGAATAAAACTCATTTTCGAACGGTGCAAAATTACCCCGGCCACCGTATTTAGGACGTACATGAGTTTCCCTGTAAACTGCTAGTCCTTCGTGGAATCCCATCAGAGCGTTATAATTCATGGACCGGGCATAATCAGGTGAAAAAGGTTTGATAAGACCTGAGACACCCGGCCAAGGCGTTACAGAAAGATGTAGGGCATGTGTGAGCTCGTG
>DATFMK010000242.1:0-3265 GCA_035267005.1 Balneolales bacterium | reverse complement strand
TTTCAATATAAGATGAAAGCTCATGATCGGTTAAATTAGGGGAGAGCGGGACAAAGGGGATGCCCAATTTCCAGCTGGCAGCTATAGTTAACACCAACTCATCGGTGGTTTTGGCCAATAAAGCTATTTTATGATGTTGACAAATTTCATGACGAGCAAAAATGTCATGAAGCTGGTGAACATAAATATTTAAATCAGAGTAGAGATAGGTTTTGTTCTCTGAAATTAAAAATACAGACCGGGAATGAGGACGGTGACGGTTTTCGTCATATATATTCATACAAGGAAAACATTAATTTAAGAAACCCCAAGTTTTAAAAGTTCTCCGGATTCCGATTCGGGATCTAATCCGATACCGCGATTTTCTGGTAAATTGTAATTACCGCTTGATATACATTCTTTATCGTAAATTATATCATTTTCAAAATAATAACCGGTTGCTAATCCGTGCGCATATTTTCTACTTCCAAGGAAGGAAGTCAGATGGGCAGTAGCTAATCGTCCCACTCCCGATTCAATTGAAGTCGTAAACACCGATTCCATATTGTGTGCGGTTGCTTGTTTGACAAGTTGGAAAATGATATCAAAACTACCAATCAACATAGGTTTTATAATCAGGATATCTGCTGCATCATGATCGATCACTGATTGCATTGATTGTAAATCCCGAACAGCTTCATCCGCCGCTATCGGGATTTCTGTTGCATGGCGAACTTCCGCCAAGCCCTCGATATTTTCGCTATCTACCGGCTGTTCACAAAATTCGATATGAAATGAAGATAATTGTTGTAAATGATCGATAGCCTCATCCATACTCCAGCTTTGATTAGGATCGATCCGAATATTTGATTTTGGGAATATTTTTCGCACTTGCTTAATAGTGGATAATGCAAGGTCGAAATCCGCGCCTACTTTAATCTTAAAATTACGAAATCCTTCAGACCAATAACTTTTACATTGGTCGATGGTCTTTTCTGCACTGCCTATTCCGAGGGCTACATTAATGGGGATCGCATCACTGCTTTCAGAGGAAAAATGTTTATTTAATGCGATACCTCTTTTCTTGGCAAGACGATCGAATAGAAAAGTGTCGAGACCAAAACGCAGGCTCGGGTAAAGGTCAAGAGATTCGGCAAAAGATTTCCAGTCGGCATACCCTTTATCCTGCATAAAATAACGATCCAGGGTATTTTGATAATGACTGATCTGATCATTCACCTCTGCTAAGGATTCCTTAGAGAAGCCCGGTAAAGGGGCGGCATCCCCATAACAGGAAAATGCAAGATAGTCGCATTGTAAAATAAATCCCTCCCGATTTGTAAAGCATTTCCGGGAAGTTCGGAAAGGTCGTTTAAATGGAAGCTTATATCGAAAAAATTTCATTAAGAGTAATCGTCCTTCAAGTTCTTAGAGGTTATTTCATGAAAATATAAGCCCTATACTGAAGAGCAAACCAAAAAGTACCATAAATTTTGCTGTATTTTCTAAAATTTTATTAAAATGTGCTTTTTTTCGCTCCTGCCATATATTCTTTAATAATTTAACAGCTAAAGGTATAGTAAGAAAAGGAAGAAAAATCAACCATCCAAAGTGATCCCGAAAAAATAAATGAGGAGGGATGGCGAAACTGAGTAAAATCATAAGCAGATACTCCCATCGTAACACTTCTTCCCCGAAAATCACACCCAGAGTTTTCTTTCCGGCAGGGCCATCGGTGTCAATATCACGCAGATTATTAATGACCAGGATATTGACCGAAAGCGCTCCGGCTGGTAACGACACCCAGAAAGCCAGTAACGACCAATGTAAGGCATTAACATAATAAGTGCCCATTACAGCAATGATACCGAAAAATATAAATACGAATATATCGCCAAGACCATTATATCCTAATGGATAGGGTCCGCCGGTATAAGCAATTCCAAAAATTAGGGATAAGACACCAATCAGTAGAATTACCCAACCGGCATGCCACACAAGGTATAAGCCAAAAACAAAAGCGAGTCCCATCGTGATGATCGTCGCACGCATCATCATTTTGGGCGTTATTAAGCCTTTTGCGGTGGCGCGCGTAAATCCAACGCGGTCGTCATTATCGGCACCTTTTTGGGCATCATAGTAGTCGTTGGCAAAATTGGTACCGATTTGTATCAAAAAAGCACAAAGAAGAGCTACTAATGAAGGAATTAAACTAAAGGCGTTTTGGCTGTAAGCTAATGCAGCACCAATTAGAACGGGTACAAATGCGGCCGCTAAAGTCTTTGGACGAGCAGCTTCTATCCAGATATTAATCTTACTATCGGTCAAAATAATTTTTAAATTTAAGTGAATTAAATGTCATCTCGATTTAAAATAAAATCGAAGGCCAATAATTTAATATTTCTTAAGGGAGATTTCATCCGTCTATTAAGATAATTAGGTGAGATGCATATTATTTTAACTTGATTATAAATTAGTTAAATAAAAGCGGTTCCAATTTTAAATAATTACGGAAAAGTTATCATCTTTGTATTTTTTATTAGATATAAATGGACTTTTAGCTAAAAATTGTTATTATTACTGTAATCTGAAACCAAAACAGTTAAACATCTTTTATATCCATGAGCAAATCATATCCAAGATACGATACATTGGCAGCAGTAAAAGACTGGAAAATGGGTGAAAATGGTATTCAGCCCTTGACCCCTCAGAATATTACGAAGATATTCGGCGAAAATACATTAACGCTGGATATTCTGAAGGAACGTTTGCCCAAGTCTATTTGGAAAGAAATGAAGAAAACACTTTATGATAACAAACCGCTGAGTTTGCACGTAGCAGACGCTGTGGCCGTTGTCATGAAAGATTGGGCTATTGAAAAGGGAGCTACCCATTTTACCCACTGGTTTCAACCTTTGACCGGATTGACCGCTGAGAAGCACGATAGTTTTATTACGCCTAATCAGGGCGGCGGTGCGGTTGCCGAATTTTCAGGTAAAGATTTGATTCAAGGTGAGCCTGACGCATCAAGTTTCCCGAGTGGTGGATTACGTGCTACGTTTGAAGCTCGTGGTTATACAGCATGGGATCCTACATCACCTGCTTTTATAGTGGAAAACAAAAACGGATCATTTCTGTGTATCCCTACTGCGTTCGCTTCCTGGACCGGCGCTGCATTAGACCACAAAACACCATTATTACGTTCCATAGACGCCTTGAACAAACAAGCTATGCGTGGCTTAAAACTTTTTGACGGAGAAGGTGTCAGTAAAGTTGAATCTACTGT
>DATFMK010000241.1:0-3161 GCA_035267005.1 Balneolales bacterium | reverse complement strand
CTTGCCAATCCAGTCGTCGGATACCCCATCTCCGGTAGATTCAACAATTCCGGATACTTCATATCCCATAACACAGGGCATTTTAGGCGCATCCGGGTAAAGACCCTGCCGGGCCAGAATATCTGCGAAATTTAATCCGGCGGCCTTAACACGGATAAGAATTTCTCCGTTACGAGGTTTGGGGCTTTCCATTTCTTTAATTTGCAAGACGTTTATCCCGCCACTCTTCGTTGTTACGATCTGTCTCATCAATGAAAATTATTTTTTATATGAATGCCAGCAACTTGAATGTAACTTTTTATAATGTAAATAATTAGATAAAATCTGTCCAAAAAAGTAAAATTATCTGTTTTTTCAGATTGGACGTGGATCTCAATTAGAGGCTTGAATAGTGAAAGAATTTAAGCGTTCAGCTGTCAAATTGGATCATTTGATTAAATAATTTTGTTGCCGTGACAATGGTCAATAAATTTCTAATACGAAATCCGATCAATAACAATCCTGAATTTATTCTATCTTGTATTTAGATACGAAAATATTTATCAATGATTTATCGTTTTTGATTAACGAGATAACGATCATCGATGACTAACGATATTAACAGATGAGCAAGAGGGAGCTTTCGACACACGATTACGACTATATCATCATAGGAAGTGGATTTGGCGGATCCGTATCGGCGCTACGGCTTTCTGAAAAGGGATATAATGTTCTGGTACTTGAAAAAGGAAAATGGCTCAAAGCACGCGATTTTCCCAAAACCAACTGGCACCTCAAAAAGTGGTTATGGTTACCTTTATTGCGATTTTTCGGATTATTTAAACTTACCTTTTTCCGACATGTCGCTGTACTTTCCGGCGTTGGAGTTGGGGGAGGCTCGCTTGTGTACGCCAATACACTACCTATTCCCAAAGATCGATTTTTTAGTGCCAACAGCTGGTCACATCTGGCTGATTGGAAAAAAGAATTAGAACCCTTCTACCCTGTTGCTTTGAAAATGCTGGGAGCTAATCAAAATCCACAATTACAGGTTGGCGATTTGGCGCTAAAAAAGTTAGCCGGACAAATTGGGAAGGAAGATTCCTTTCAGGCCACTAATGTAGCAGTTTATTTTGGCGAACCTGGTAAAACCGTTGAGGATCCCTATTTCAATGGGAAGGGACCACGTCGCAGCGGTTGTGTTTTTTGCGGGGGATGTATGTTGGGTTGCCGTTACAATGCCAAGAACACCCTGGATAAAAACTACCTTTTTCTGGCACAACAAGAAGGAGCGAAAATTCAAGCGGAGTCGGAAGTGTATGATGTTCAGCCAATTGATGGGGAAAATGGTAGCTCGGGTTATCGTGTGCTGTGGAAACGTTCGACCTCCATTTTCAAGGAAAAAGGAACAATTACTGCAAAAGGAGTCATCTTCTCAGGTGGGGTCATGGGTACGGTCAAATTGCTGCTTAAATTAAAAACACATTCTCTTCCGAACCTGTCGGATAAAATGGGTAACGATATCCGTACCAATTCTGAAAGTCTCATCGGTGTGACCACTTACGATAAAAACACCGATTTTTCTGAAGGCGTGGCGATTGGGTCGATTCTTCATACCGATGATTATAGCCATTTGGAACCGGTGCGCTATTCAGCTGGTGCCGGGGCCTGGAGAATTTTAATGTCCCCTCTGGCTTTTGGCAAAAACTGGCTTATCCGTTTGAGTAAAGTCTTTTGGGATTTGATTCGTCATCCCATTAATAATGTAAGAGTTTGGTGGGTCGATGACTGGGCGAAACGAACGCAAATCCTGTTATTCATGCAAAGTCTGAACAGCACGCTTCGTTTTACCAGAGGCTTATTTGGAATGAAAAGTAAATTGTCGACCGGGAAACGACCGACTTCATTCATCCCTGAAGCAAAAAATCTCGCTGAACAATATTCAAAAATCGTTGATGGAAAACCTACCATGCTGCTCACCGAAACACTGGCCGGTATCCCTACAACGGCTCATATTTTAGGTGGCGCCGTCATGGGAAAAGATGCCACGGAAGGGGTGATTGATAAAAATAATCACGTGTTTGGCTATGAAAATATGATGATTTGCGACGGTTCTACCATTTCGGCAAATCCCGGTGTAAATCCTTCGCTAACGATAACCGCCCTCACCGAACGAGCGATGAGTAAAATCCCCCCAAAATAATATTTTTTATCTAACAGCTGAGTGCTGATCGTTGATAGCTATGAGCAATAAACTATCAATTGATCATTATTAATTACTCATTACTAATTGCTCAAAAGGTTTTCCGAACGTTTCGGCTGGTAAAATTGCTATTACATATATAGAATATGGAAATGCAGCTAAATCAGGAGATTATTATGGAAGGCCAAAAATTTTTGAATGCTATTCAACAAAAAGTGGCCTATGAGTCACTACAGCCCAAATTTCTTGGGTATAATAACGAGATTGATGAATTGCAGGATCTTAGAACCTTTTCGGCAAAATTGGATTTATCACGTTTTGCTACAGAACAAAAAGAAACATTTTATGATGAACTGGACAAAGCGACCGGCGAGCTGGAAGATGTTCTTTCATCTAACCGTAAAACATGGGGAACGGCACGGACGGGCATCAATATGTTTCTTCAGAATGCCCTTTATAACCGGTATTTGAGTGAATCCTATGATTTGTACCTGGCGGAACATCTTTATGAATTGCCCATAACGAAAAAAGCGGTAGATGGACTCCGCCGTTATGAGAAACAACCTCATTTGCCGGAATGGACCGGACTTGATCTGATGAAACCGGATATTTCCGAACAGTATCAAAGTTTTGCCAGTGATTTAGCAGATAATATGGGTGTATCCCGCGTTCATTTGCTAATGTTTCTATGGCCCGGATGGGATACCTGATGCTTCTCTAATTAATATGAATTGGACATTAGGAAATTAGGGAACCGGAATTCTCCCAAAATACCGATGACGATGGTCTACAGAGCCTGTGAAAAAAAAGAATGCAAGTGACAAGGCACCGTAATTTTTAATTGTTTTTGAGTTTTGGTGAAGAGCCTCTCTCCCTGTCACAGATTTATCCGTGAAAGGGATAACTTGTCCCGCATCCTTTCGGGAGATTGAGAGTGGGTAAGCAAAGCGAAATCGAGCAAAGTACCTAAATTATTTAA
>DATFMK010000240.1:0-2372 GCA_035267005.1 Balneolales bacterium | reverse complement strand
CATCGCCCACTTTGTTCGGAAATTTATAGATCTTCAGCCGTTGTGAAAAATAAGCACCAACACCACACTGGGCAGAAACAGATGAGGACTCTCCCACTGCGGATCGAATCGCCGGTAAATTTGGATCAGGCCTGCTCAGAAAATGGGTCGGGGCCCAGAGATTGTATGTACCGGGTAAGGGTAAAGGGCTAAAATAAGCTCCAAAAATAAAGCTCGCAAACAGTACCATACCCGCCAACTCTTTTTCAGAAAATTTCTTTATCCAACGAGATATTCGGTCAACCCCATAAATAGCAGCTACTGTGAGCACCGGAACAAGGCATGCATTGTGATAAGCGCAAGGGCTTCTGGGCATTGGCTCCGCCGATAGAATATTTGCCAAAAAATCTGCTAATCCGGGCAATAAAAATTCCGGGGCAAGTAAAGGAAATCCCAGAAAGGGAAGAAAAATGAATACAAGATATGTTGCACCGCCCATTTCCCTAAACACTCTACCGGCAATATGTACCGGATGAAACAATAGCGCCAAAAAAACATCTTTCAATGAATCCCCTATCCAACTGTACCTGCTCAACTGTCCAAGCCCCTTGCCAAGCATCACGTGTTTACCGATAGGAGAAAGTGAAGGCATAATCACACCTAATATAAAAATACTATATATCGTACCGAATGACACCAAAAGAATCGATTTTTTCCAACTCCCGTTTCGCAACCCCCAAAGAAATCCAAAGCCGATTACCATAATGCCGAAATGTTCCTTACAAAGCACGATGAACAGACAGGATAACAGTAATAAGCGAAAATTGGATTTTTCAATTGACAGTAAAGCTAAAGCAACAAACGGCACAGCAAGAGACTCCGGGCGAAAAACCCAGGCTGATACGCCCATAACAAAGGGATTTATCATATAAACAAGCGCCCAAAGGACGGCGGCAGATTCAGACGTGTTTACGCGCTTTGCTGTCAGATAAATCGGCCAGGCTGTCAAAGATAATGCAAAACTTTGGGCCAATATCATCCACTCTACCTTAGGCAATAATACGTAAAATGGAAGGAAAATTAAAAGGATCGGCCTAAAATGAAATCCAAGGTAATTTATCGCTTTATTGAATGCGATTGTATTGAGAAAAGGATAACCATGCAAAGTTCCCCAGACTGCCTGGTCAAACGTTCCAATATCAATCATAGATGTCATGCGGCCCCAATAATAAGACAAGCTAATACTAAGCGTTAGTATAAAATAGAAAAAGATCGCAATCCACATACTTAATGTCCAGCGATTTATTGATGGATTAATCATTTTTTTCTGCGCATAGATCTAACCTCTAACGAAATATACTGGAAATCAAAGAACCACCCAGAATAAATACCCACAGGTTTTTACACCGGTGATTCTTTCTATATGAAGTAGACATAACGTTTGAATATGTAATTTTAGCGATAACTGCTGGGAATTTTCTTTAATTTCGTGCAACTATAGAAAAGAGTAATTGAGGTGTCAAGCATTTGGCATATTTAAATATGTAATGACCGGATAAGGAGCTTTAACGATTAAAAGATAACCCGAGTCGATACGTTGGAGTTTTTCTTGATGTTATCAGCCAGAAGGTATGCAGTATCGGTGCAGATACCCAAGGTCATGGGGCCACTTTCTACTGCGATATTTTTTTTATTCTCATTCATATTGGCTCGGAAAGGTTTGACCAATTTCTGTATAATATCAGATCTGATCACTTCGCAAAGATACTCTGGTTGCCCTTTAATTTCCTTTAAAATATAACAACTTAAGATCAAAATAAAATAACATTTTGAAAGATTATATAAATATGGTATCTACTCATCAGATCACTACGCCCAAGGAGAAGTTTTGTGAATCATTCTGTATTGAAAAACGTCAGATCCCATAATTAAAACCAGATGCAGGTCTGTCTTTTAAACATCCAAAGCTTGATAGAGAAAAACGATTTGTCTTAAGCGAAAGTTTCGAATCACATGGTGAATCCACTGGATTTTTTTGCTTTTTCCCATGTTTTATAGAATAATTGCCCCTGCTATCCAGTAACAATGCTCGTAATTTTTTATTGGCGGCGTTTCCAACACAAATATTTCATAAAAGTTGTTTCGATTTCAGACAGGCTTCAATGTGGACAATAAAAAAACTTCTATTTATTGCCGGTGTATATTTATAATATTAATCCTTGTTGTATCATTTATTCTTGTATGGCTCAGTGTTGAACGTTACCGTGCATACAATGCTACCATGGACGATATAGGTAACATGAGTCAGGCGATTTGGAGTGCTACACAAGGTGAATCTTTGATCTTCACCAGCAAAAATGGACCGATGAGTCGTTTGGCCCTGCACGTGGAAA
>DATFMK010000239.1:0-3059 GCA_035267005.1 Balneolales bacterium | reverse complement strand
TCATTGGTTTTATCAACCGGAACATATCCAATTGAGTTGAAATAAGTTAATCCGCCCCGGGCTTCATAACTCGTCCATGGATATCGATCACCCCATCTTTTATGTGTATCTCCTTTCGGCGGGACCATTGCGTCTTTTCTCATTGCAGCATAAGCTGTTTGTAGATTATATCCCCGAAAACCTTTTACAAAAGCATCCGCTATGACCGCATCGGCATGGGTACCTATCATGATATTTGAATACGTCGGATTGGGCCATTTAGGCATCCAGCCACCATGTTTGTACATTTGCAAAAGTGACATGATCATATCATCCACACGACCCGGCTGTGTAAAAAGTAACAATGGTTGTTCGGCTCTGAAAGTATCCCAAAGCGAATAATCATTATAAGAAACGCCATTATGGACCGTATCGTCAAAGGCACTATAATAACGTCCATATTCAGAGAACTTTCTTGGAAACAGCATGGTATGAAACATCGCCGTATAAAATATCGTCTTAATCTGGTTTGAAACACCCGATATTTTAATCCGGTCTAATGCTTTCTGCCATTTCGATTTTGTGAGCAAAGCGACTTTATGCAGATCCCAATCCGGTATTTCACGATGCAAATTATCCCTTGCCTGATCTATACTTATAAATGACGTTCCGATTTTAACTGATATTTTCTCCCCTTTACGAGTTTTAAAATTGACATAAGCTCCCATTCGTTTGCCCATCTTTTTACGTGAAGAGGCAAAAACAGAATCTTCATCCCAAGTCCCAAAACTCTGAAACGGTTTGTTGAATTTAATAACAAAATAACCCTTAAAATTTTTCAACTTTGGTCCGATATTATAGGACATGCGATCAGGGTTATAGCCGATAATCTCATTATTTTTTCTATCGATGCGCACGTAAGCGGAAAAATGTTTATAACGATTCGTCGATGAGTTTGTCTTATCTCCATCATTACGCAAATTAATCGCCTGGATAACAATATGGGCGTCATTGGATTTGGGAAATATAAAAGTCAAAATACCGGCATGTTCTGTAGCCGACACTTCTGCTTTAATTCTATGTGGTTTATCCGGATTTAATATTACGGAATAATAATAAGGATGAGCGGTTTCCTGCTTGTGACTGAAAGGTAACTTCCGCTTTTCGGGTAATACTTTTAGGGAGCCAACTTCCGGCATCACCGAAACATAACCGTAATCCCCCATCCAAACCGTCGGTTGATGTGTCGCTAAGAATCCCATGATATAATGATCATCGTAAACATAAGGCATCCGGCTGATTTTATTTTGATCGGTCTGAGCCACGAAGTTAGTCATTGCAAATGGGAGATTTACGCAAGGCATCGTGCCACCACTTCCCTTCCGGGCCGTTCCAATAAATGGATTTATATAATCGACAGATCGATTTTGATCCTTAGCATTAGCCACCGCTGTCTGGGCTGATGTCGTTTGAAAACCGGTTAACAGTAATGCTATAACGAGTATAATCTTCCCTAATCGCATATAAAACCTCATATTCAAATTAAAGCTTGGTAGGATTAAAGGTTAGTTATTTAATGGGATGAATGCAAAGAACTTAATAAAATACGAGTTGTCTTTGGATAACATAGATCAGATGACTTCTCGTAATCATTAACCCGAATTATTCACATAACCAACAAGGAATAATACATATCATAACGTGAGATTCGTTTAAGCTTATAATCTATCTACTTAATAAAAGTAGCTGTTACATTAGATTATTCTATGACCACAGACTACAGAGAAATGCTCTGATAGTAATTAAACATTATTTATTCTGAATAACCGTATCATCAACGTGAGTTCGAAATCGGAATCATGTTTTATGCATCAAAACAGCTCTGTGTCGTCGATGGTCAGTCGTCCGTCGTCAAGAATATGATATATTTTCACAGGTCGTATTCTCAATGTAATTATTACAACTCTGTGATTCTTATCCAAACCTCAAGTTATCATATTCTAAATTATTGTACTTATGAAAAATAAACCGAGGATCGATTTTGAGGACATTAAAAAGAGCTGCGAAATTTGGCCGTGCTCCGGGTTAAAATATTATTTTTAAACCTCTGACTTTAAACTCGCTTGATATTTCCAGTAAAAACCGGGCAACTCTCTAAATATTAATTAATTACCAAATTGTAGTTTCATTAAACTTTTACAAAGTTTGAACGATATTATCCTTCACATTGTTAACCCGTTACCTTAGCACACAACAAATTTCTGATTAACTATACAATGGGAAATAATAACTTATGAAGCTATCACATATTTTAACCGCAGTCGTTTTTGTTGCATTTGCTCTTAGCGGATGCAGTAAAAAGAGCAATAATATGAATAAGCAAAAGGCCATGACAAATGGCTCCACATCCATGTCTCAGACCGGTCAAACCGCACAGGTTGGAGCCACTGCAATGAACAGTACGTTTACGACAAGCCTTGAAGGTGGCAATGAAGTACCCAACGCCGTAAAAACCGATGCCGGTGGTGAAGCATTATTCAGAGTCAACAGTGATAGTACCAAAATTTACTATACCGTAAACCTCTCTAATGTGGATAGTGTAAAAATGGCTCATATTCACTATGGTACAAGTAAAGAAAATGGACCGATTGCAGTATGGTTATATCCGGGACCACAGGAGAAACAACCAATGGTAAAACCCGGAGCCGTTAATGGTACCCTCAAAAAAGGTGTTATTACAAAAGCTGATCTTAATGGACCTTTCAAAGGAAAAACCATTCTTGATTTAGTCCATGCCATAGATCATGATAGCACCTACGTTCAAATCCACACGGCAAAACATCCGGAAGGTGAAATTCGTGGTCAGCTGACTAGGAAATGATTTAAAAGTTAGATTCTGATCGAATACATAAAAAGGATGCTTCATTTTTGAGGCATCCTTTTTTCCGGGTAGAGCGGTTCGTTGCCTCCCCGCTCCCCCACAGATCCGTACGAGCAGATTTCCCGCATACGGTTCCTCTGCTTATGGTTTCGCTACCTGTTGGACCGGTTTACACCGTCCTCCGGTATCCAAACCGCTA
>DATFMK010000238.1:0-6248 GCA_035267005.1 Balneolales bacterium | reverse complement strand
ACTATATTTTTGTATCGCATTTCTCTTTTTACATGTCTCTAAAATATTAGATTGGCGTTTTGAAGGCTATAACGTGAACGATATTAATAAGTAACGTGAGGTTCGTAAAAGCTTATAATCTATCTACTTAATAAAAGTAGCTGTTAAATTAGATTATTCTATGACCACAGACGACAGAGAAATGCTCTGATAGTAATTAAACATTATTTATGCTGAAAAACCGTATCATCAACGTGAGTTCGGTATCGGAATCATACTTTATGCATCAAAACAGCTCTGTGTCGTCGATGGTCAGTCGTCCGTCGTCGAGATAGGTCATATTTTCACAGGTCGTATTCTCAATGTAATTATTACAACTCTGCGATTCTTATCCAAACCTCACGTTAATTTACAATATGATATGTATTACTTCATATTGGTTACGTGAATAATTCGGATTAAATAGGAACCCTCCAAGGGTTACAAAACCCTCGGAGGGTTAAAATTATCTCTCTAAAAATTTATTATTCCAAATATTCCAATTCATTTTTCCAGCTGCAGCACCCAAGCTGTTTTTTGGGGAATAGACAAAGTCTTCAGATTGCTCAATGTTTTTCCACTCATGACATTCAGAGCTTTGGTGAACCCGTGCATGCGTTCGGCGAATCTTGCTGTTTTCAGGTTATATTCCTTTTTATTGAAGTTCATAACCACCATAATCGTTTTCTTCTTGTTATAACGGAAGTAAACATACACATCATTTTCGGGTAAAAACTGCATGAGATGTCCGGTTGCAAAAACAGGATGATTATCGCGATAATGCATGAGCTTACGGGTATAGTCAAAAATCTCATTTTGCAGTGGAGTACGACCTGCTTTTGTAAAAGCATTATGCGTATCACCAGGCCATCCACCCGGAAAATCACGGCGGACATTTCCATCATTGCCGTTTTTCATACTCGATCTCATGATTTCATCGCCGTAGTAAATTTGAGGGATACCTCGTGTAGTGAGCAGAAATGTCATCCCCATCTTAAAATAATCCTTGTCTTTGTGGATGAGTCCGCCAAAACGATTGGTATCATGATTATCGAAGAAAATGACATTTTCATAAGGATTCGAGTAAAGGAAGTCCTGAGCCAGCGTATAATAAATTCTCATTACTCCTGTATTCCATCCAAATGGCTGCGTAAAAGCATCAACAATCGCGTACTTTAATGGATAATCCGTAATACTTGGCAAATGGGAATTGAATCCATCGCGGTGATGCTTATTTTCCTGCCAGTAAGAAGCAATACCGACATCATGGACAGAAACTTCACCAACAATATTAAAATGCGGATATTGTCGTTTCACTGCTTCCACCCATTTCACCATAAATTTCTTATTCGGATACGGATAGGTATCCATTCGAATACCATCAATTCCAGAATACTGAATCCACCACAATGTATTTTGAATCAGATAGTCAGCCTCGAGCGGATTACTTTGATTCAAATCGGGCATGGCTTTTACGAACCAGCCTTTTTCCATTTTATCCTTATCGTATTGTGATGCATAAGGATCGGATGATGTTGATATACGATAATCGGATTGCCCGTACTTTTTGTAACTATGAACCCAGTTTTTGGTCGGCAAATCTTTCATCCACCAGTGATTGCTGCCGATATGATTCATGACCATATCCATAATTATTTTCAAACCTTTTTTATGGGCTTCATTGACAAGATTGACATAATCCTGATTAGTGCCAAAACGGGGATCAATTTTATATAAATTTGTTGCCGCATAACCGTGATATGAGTGGTATGTCGGTGGCATATTATTTTCAACAAGCGGATTGATCCAAATAGCTGTGGCTCCCAGATTCTTGATGTAATTCAAATGTTCTTCGATACCTTTAATATCACCTCCATGTCTACCCATCGGAATGCTCATGTCTTTTTTCTCCAATAACCCTTTAACCGTATCATTGGAAGTATCACCATCAGCAAAACGGTCGGGCATCAACAGGTAGATAATATCGGAACTGTTAAATCCCTGAAATCTCTCTTTGCCTGATTTACGCTTTCGCAACTGATACTCATAGGTATACTTTTTGCCGTTCTTGGTGAATACAATGGGCATCTCTCCCGGTTTGGCGTTTTTCGTAATATTGACATAAAGAAATAAATAATCAGGATTCGAAACGGTTACTTTCCGTTCAAACTTTACGCCGGGATACGTGACATTGATATTAGCATTCGAAATATCTTTTCCGTGTATCATAATTTGCAAATTATGATGCTTCATACCCGTCCACCAGCAAAGCGGTTCAACATGATTGATCCCGAAATTCTGAGCCCATATTAAACCCGGTGAGCCAACCGTAACAACGAATAGTAATAATAAAATACGAACACGATGTTTCATGATATTTGTTAAATTAAATGGTAAATAATCTCTTTCAGTTGCATTAGCCTTAAAAATACGCCATTATTCAATTCAGCCAAACAAACATTTTACTTTTGTAAATAATATACTCCAATGCGTGGCAATCGATATCTTCTTTTAATTACATCTATATATATCGGTATAGCACTGGTAACTTCTTCATTTCCTGGTTCGGTATCTGCACAGGATGAAGGAGCCTACCGGATTGCTCGTATTAAATATCGGGGTGGAGGCGATTGGTACAATGATCCCTCTTCATTGACTAATATGATCAATTACCTGAAAAAATATGTGCCGAGTGCCTTGGATGTGCAGTATGATGACGTCTCTATTGGCAGTCCTGATCTTTTTAAATATCCATTCGCTTTTATGACCGGACACGGAAATATCACCTTAAATGAGGAGGAAATCCAGAATGTGCGGAAATATCTTGATAATGGAGGGTTCCTCTATATTGATGATGATTATGGTTTTGATAAATACGTTCGTAAAATCCTTAAAGAAATTTATCCTAACAATCAGATGCACGATTTGCCTTATTCCCATCCGATTTATCATCAGGTATTCGATTTCCCCGGTGGCTGCCCAAAAATTCATAAACATGATGGCAAACCCGCCCAGGGATTCGGTATTTATCACAAGGGACGACTGGTTATTTATTATACCTACCAAACCAATTTAGCTGATGGCTGGGCCGATCCGGAAATCCACAAAGATCCCCAGGCTATCCGCGAAAAAGCCTTCAAAATGGGCGTCAATCTATTCGTCTACGCCTTAACCCACGACCGGTGAGTTCAGTGATCAGTAAACAGTGGGTTCAGCCCTTTTTTAAAACGTAAGAAAAACCTTAATCCTGATTGTACTTCCCGTATCTATCACAAATCAAATTATTGTAAACTACATTTTCAGATATTGTACATTATCTTCACCTGGATTCGGGATAACATCTTATTTAAAACAGCTTCCTGGGATGAATATGTTCCGTTGAAGATTTCTCTCACCAGTCTTTTAGACTTAAAGAAAGCTTTGCAAAACCGTTCTTTAAGTGAAGAATTAACACACTCAGATACGTAATGAAATATTTTTTATTAACGAACCCCTCACCCTAATTCCCTCTCCCCCGGGGAGAGGGACCGAATTGAACTTCAGTTCAATTCAGGGTGAGGGGAGGATTCTGTATTGATCAAACGAAACATCAGAACGGTGGAAATGACGCGAATGGGCGAAGCTGCTGTTGATGTTTAAAAACATTACTCAAAGTCGTCATCTCAAACCTGCTCTTTAGGTGAGAGATCCTCAAATCGTGGATAGGAAACAAAAGAAGTCTTTAATTATATCGTATTCACGTTAAATTACATTTTATAACTGAAAACTGTTTTACTGTTTACTGGAAACTGATATTGTCTCTTTATAGTGAAGATTTTTTTAAGGATATTTAAGTACTGTTAAAAAGGAGAACAAAACTTAATTTATGATTATAGCGATAGGTAGCGATCACGCCGGCTTTAAAGCCAAAGAATATGTTAAGAAGGTATTGGAGGTAAATGGTTATATGCCGGTTGATTACGGCACGCATTCCGAAGATTCCGTAGATTACCCTGATTTTGCCGTACAAGTTGCGGAAGCAGTGAGTACGGGACAATATGAAAAGGGAATTGCAATTTGCGGAAGTGGTGAAGGAGTTTGTATGACAGCCAATAAAGTCGATCATATCCGTGCCGCGCTCGCCTGGAATAAAGATGTCGCTGAGTTATCCCGTAAACATAATAATGCAAATGTGTTATGCCTTCCGGGACGCTTTTTATCAGAAGAGGAATTGAAAACCATCGTTCTTGCCTGGCTGAAAACGGAGTTCGAGGGGGGCCGACATGAACGTCGGGTAAACAAAATTCATGATTTGACACATCATTAACTGAAATTTCAAAAAAGTATTATGAAAAGTTTAAAGGAACAGGATCCGGAAATCTATCAGATTCTTGAAAAGGAGACCGACCGTCAGAATAATAATCTTGAATTGATCGCATCTGAAAATTTTGCTTCAAGAGCCGTTATTTCGGCAATGGGATCGGTTCTGACCAATAAATATGCGGAAGGATATCCGGGAAAACGGTACTACGGAGGGTGCGAAGTCGTGGACATCGCCGAAGATCTGGCACGTGACCGGGCCAAGAAACTTTTTAGTGCTGACTATGCAAATGTTCAGCCTCACTCCGGTGCCACAGCGAATGCAGCCGTTTATCTCACGTTTCTGAAACCTGGTGATACCTTTTTAGGCCTTGATTTAGCGCACGGCGGACACCTGACTCACGGTTCTCCGGTTAATTTTTCCGGTTTGAATTATAATGCCAAATTTTATGGTGTCAGTAAAGAAACCGGTCGCCTGGATATGGATCAGATCAGGGAGAAGGCGAAGAAAGTGAATCCCAAAATGATTTCTATCGGTGCATCGGCTTATCCCCGGGATTTTGATTATGAAGCTTTTCGCAGTATCGCTGACGAAGTTGGAGCTTTTCTCTGGATGGATATGGCACACACTGCCGGACTCATCGCCACGGACTTATTGAATGACCCGCTTCCCCACTGTCATGTGGTTTCCACTACAACACATAAAACGTTACGTGGCCCAAGAGGTGGTATGATTCTTATCGGTAAAGATGGAGAAAATACCATTGGTAAAGTAGCGCGTAAATCCGGACGGGTTAAAAATTGGAGTGAACTGGTAAATTCGGCTGTTTTTCCTGGAACACAAGGCGGTCCGTTGATGCACGTAATTGCTGCCAAAGCCGTTGCTTTTGGCGAAGCATTACAACCCGAATTTAAAACGTATCAGCAGCAAATACTTGACAATGCACAAACTATGGCTGCTGAATTCATGAAAATGGGATACAACCTGGTAAGTGGCGGAACCGATAATCATTTAATGCTTATCGATCTCAGAAACAAAGAGTTGACAGGTAAAATTGCTGAAGAAGCCTTAGGCCGGGCAAAAATCACCGTAAATAAAAACATGGTTCCTTTCGATACGGAAAGTCCATTCGTGACTTCAGGTATTCGCATCGGAACTCCGGCAATGACGACACGTGGACTTGGCACAGAAGAATTTAAGCATATTGCCAAACTCATCGATCAGGTACTGCAAGATCCTGAAAATGAATCGGTCCTGAAGAAAGTTTCCGATGAAGTTCTTGATATTTGTGCACAATTTCCGTTGTATGACTTTGTAACGGTTTAAAATAATTTATCTCAACACCTTTATTTTAATTCCGTATCTTATTCCTATTCTTTTAACCGGTGTAATAGCGTACAACCTTTTTAAATGTTGTACGTTATTATAACCTGAATTTCCTGGAAAACAGGTTTATCCAAAATTTTGTTTAAGAGTTACTTATGGGCTTTAACTTTGCTCAAAAACGACAAATAATGAAAGGGGATCCCCCGAAGGCCGAACCTTCCAAAAATGATGCGGAAATGCCATTTCTGGATCACCTGGAGGAATTTCGCTGGAGAATTATTAAGGGATTGATCGGTCTCGTGATCGGCATCTTACTTGCCCTTATTTTTTCCAATTTTGTAATCAGTAAAGTTCTTCTGGGTCCCACCCACAAAGATTTTTTCATATATAAACTTCTGCATATCCATGCGGTTGATGTCATTCTGCAAAGCCGGAAACTTCCGGGACAGTTTTTCACCTATTGGGGAACATTGATCGTAATGGGAGCTATTGCCGGTGCGCCCATTTTCTTCTACCAATTTTATGCTTTTATACAACCGGCATTGGGAGCGCATGGTAAAAAGAGAACACGGGGAATTGTATTTTTTATTTCCTTGCTTTTTAT
>DATFMK010000237.1:0-3280 GCA_035267005.1 Balneolales bacterium | reverse complement strand
GATCAGGGGCAACATTTCCAGGAAATCAGTCCAGATTTGACGACTAATCGGCAGCCACAGGGAAATGTTCCTTACTCTACCATCACGACCATTTCGGAATCCCCTTTGGAATTTGGATTGATTTGGGTTGGTACCGATGATGGAAATGTTCAGTTAACCAGAGATGGTGGGGTTCATTGGAAGCTTGTTTCCAGCACATTACCGCAAAAGCGATGGGTGAGTAAAGTTTTTGCCTCACCTTATGATGAAGGAACGGCCTTTGTGGCACTCAATAATTATCGCTATGATCAATTTAAAGCCATGCTTTATAAAACAACGGATTATGGAAACTCCTGGCAATCGATAAGCGATGATCTGCCACAGGAAAATATTAATGTGGTCATTCAGGATCCTGTGAATCCCCATTTATTATTTGTTGGAACTGATGATGGTGCCTATGCCAGTTTAAATGATGGTAAAAAATGGCAATATATCGACACAGCTCATCCCAATGTGCCTACTTATGATATGGTGATTCAACCTAAAGCACACGATTTAGTGATGGGAACTCACGGCAGAAGTGTTTATGTCATGCACATTAAACCATTAGAGGAATTAACGGAGGATAAACTCAATAAACCAATAGTTGCCTTCAAACCTCAAAATGTTGTTCATTCTAATAATTGGGGAAAAGCTACTTATAAATTTCAAAAGCCGGATATCCCTTCAATAATATTATTGTACTATATTGGTCAAAAAGATGGCAGGGATTCCAAAGTCAGGATTACCATCACCACAAAATCGGGCAAAACCCTTAAAAAACTAACTGCTCCCGGTGGAATTGGTTTTCATCCTTATAAATGGGATTTAAAAATTAATAAAAAAGCTTCCAATAAAGATAATTCTGATTATCTTAAGCCGGGAAATTACAATATTGTTTATCATTATGGATCACATACTGATCAAACGACATTAGACGTTACTACTCAAAAAAAATCAAATAGTGATGAAACACCCGGTGAAAACGATTAAATGGCTAACCGGCTTTATCTTTCTGGGAATATTAGTGATGCTGGCTGGATGTTCTAAAGATAAAAATAACAACAAAACTAAAAGTTCAAATAACGGCCGAACCGTTACTTTTACCAATAACGTTTATTTTCTAAAAAATAATGGTGATACGCTATCAACGGTAAAAGTTGCCATCGCTAAGACTTCACAGGAACGGGATACCGGGCTGATGGATGTTAATAAATTAGCTTCTGATGGTGGAATGCTGTTTATCTTTCCTAAGCCTCAAAAACTTAGCTTTTGGATGGCCAATACCCCGCTTCCTCTTGATATCATCTTCATTAACAAAGACAAAAAGATTATCCGAATACACCATTCTGCTCAACCGTATTCTGAAAAACAGCTAAATTCAGACGGATTGGCTCAATATGTTGTTGAAGTGAATGGCGGTTATTGCATCGATCATGATATCATGGAAGGTATGAAAGTAGCATTCGATACAAACAATTTAAAAGCGGGTAATTAGGGAAAGTTTTCGGTTTCCAGTTAAAATAAAATTTGATTAATTCATATATCAAATAAGGACGTTGTACACAACGTCCTTATTTTTATAAATGATTTTATTTTGACATTGATAAAATCAAGTTTTTAAGCATTTTACAATTGCTCATTGCTCATTGCTCATTGCTCATTGCTCATTGCTCACTGTTTCATACTTCTCGAGGAAATACTGGGCTTGTTCCACATTAAATTTCGATCCTATAAATATCGGTGTTCTTTCATGAATATCATGAGGTTCAATTTCCATGATTCTTCTTCGTCCGGTTGTGGCTAATCCTCCTGCCTGTTCAATCACCATGGCCAACGGATTACATTCGTACATCAAACGTAATTTTCCGTTTTTATAACGTTTGCTTTGGGGATAAATGAAAATACCTCCTTTTAGCATAATCCGATGTACATCCGCAACCATTGAACCGATATAACGGGCCGAATAGGGACGTTTTGTTTCTTTATCCTCTTCCTGACAATACTTGACGTACTTTTTAAGACCCAATTCCCAGGAATTGTAACTCCCCTCATTGATACTATAATAAGGGCCAATTTCAGGAATTTTGATTTTATCATGAGATAAAAAGAACTCACCAATACTCGGATCGAGCGTAAAAGAACTGACTCCCAAACCAGTAGTGTAGGTCATCATTGTACTTGAACCATATATGATATATCCGGCGGCAACCTGATTGAATCCCGGTTGCATAGGATCGTCCTCATCGGGATAATCAGCCCGGTGACTTTTCCTCATATAGATTGAAAAGATGGTACCGATAGAGACATTTACATCAATATTTGAAGATCCATCTAAGGGATCACAATAAACGATATATTTTCCGGAGCTGTCACCAAGGCGTATAATGCCCTCGTTTTCTTCGGAGATGATCATACAAACAATACCGGAGCGGGATAATGCAGACAGCATTTGCTCATTAGCAAAAACATCCAGCTTTTTAACGCGTTCTCCGTGCACATTCTCCGAACCATCAAAACCAAGAATATTCGTGATACCAGCTTTATTCACTTCCCTTGAAATGATTTTAGCAGCCAATCCAATATCTCTCAATAGTTGAGAAAGCTCTCCTGTTGCCCCTGGAAATCTGTTTTGTCTTGAAATAATATACTCTTCAAGTGTGATAAGTCTCTCTCTATTCTGTGTAGTCATAAATCCCTGATTTAAAATGATTATGGTTAATAATGGCATATAATATACGTAGAAAAGCGCTTCCAGAATATTTGTATTATATATATTTTCTATTCAGAATAAAAATATCGGAGCGAAATGCACTCTGCCTAAAAAAAATTTAATGTTTGCCTGATGACATTTTTTGGTAGTTGAATGAGTTTTAGAAAATTAAATAACTTCCAGCCCTATCCCCACCGACGTCATTCCGGGCCTCGACCCGGAATCTCCCGGTTAAAGGCTTTAAGCGTTGTTTTGTTTTTAATTGGAAAGGATGCCTTGGGGTTAACAACCACGGAATGTAAACGGTGCCATTGCCTTGGCTGGATTCTGAATCAAGTTCAGAATGACGTCGTTTTGGGGGCTTGGATTGGGTGTAGGATTCTAACTAAAAGCTTCCAGCCCTATCCCCATTGACGTCATTCCGGGCCCCGACCCGGAATCTCCCGGTTAAAGGCTTTAAGCGTTGTTTTGTTTTTGATTGGATGGAATGTTTGGGGGTTAAAACCACGGTTTGTAAACGGTACCAACGTCTTGGTTGGATTCTGAATC
>DATFMK010000236.1:0-2255 GCA_035267005.1 Balneolales bacterium | reverse complement strand
GTCTTCTTTTTCTGAGAGATCAGCAGTAATTATCTCACAATGAATAGAACAATCCGATTCCAGCAGGTTTGCAAGAGCCTGAAGCCGATCTTTGCGCCGAGCGAGTAAAACCAAATCAAACCCATTTTCTGCGAACGCTTTGGCATAGGAAGCTCCGATCCCGGACGATGCGCCGGTTATGAAAACCTTTCCCGGATTTTTCCATTCCCCCAATTTATTCGGTCTCGGCATAATGATAATTCCTCCTGAATTCGCTAAAATCATCGATTAAATATATCTTCTAACCTGCGCCATATATTTTCGGTACTTATCTCCATATCTCACAATCAAAATTTCTTTTTCCTGACGAATCTGAAGGTGAAAACCAATGGCGATACAGACGAAGCACATTAAAAAAATAGATTGTTGTTTATAATAAATAATTCATGCGACCACATTTTATTAGTTAGGTTAAACTAATTATTTTATTAAAAAAACTAACCTTTTGATACGACCTTATTCAACATTGTCACCAGATTTTTCAGGTCTTTGCTGTCCAGGTTATTCTCGAGTATATCGACTATCTTGTTATGAGTTTCACCATGCATTTTGACAAGTCTCTTTCCTTTAGCGCTGAGATGAACATGAAAAGAGCGCCTATCTTCATCTGATTGAAATTTATTGATATAACCTTTGCTTGCCAGTTTGTCCACAATGGCCGTAACAGACGGCTTGCTTAACTTCAATGTCTTGGCGATCTCTCCTAAATTGGGATTGCCAAGCATGTTAATTGTATCGATATATGCAATCTGACGTGCCGTAAAACCTTCTTCCTGGTATTTCTTGATAAATTCAGCTTCCAGGTCAGCAATTAATTGAGTTATGATTTCAATAAGTTCCACTAAGGTATATTGCATAGAATGACCATTTAATTAGTTAATATGAACTAATTATAGATATTCATTAAAGCTTTGTCAACTAAATAATTCCAATCGCTTTGATAATTTCTATTTTTTTCGTGGAAGGATCAATGGTGCCTCTACCCAAACAAATATAAAAAATTTAGTTGATATCCCAGGTAGAGAATAGGTCTGAGATGCAAATTGGTTTGAGGTATCTTGATTCTGATCACGTTGTCATGGGTAGTTTCTGGAGCACGCAGCGCGGAGTCAATCCGAACCATGCGATTGTTAGGCATTTTCATTATGTTCTACAGTTATTACTACTTTTCCTTTGAAATGTCCTTCTCCATAATATTGGAAAGCTCTAGCAGTCTCGCCTAACGGGAAACATCTATCTACAACAGGTTTTAGTTTGCCGGATTCAAAAAGTTCACAAAGAATGTTTAAATTTTTGTTTGGTTTATGCATTATTAAAGTCATTTTTTTACCACCTGTCATGGAAATCAATGATCCAAGGAATACAAGTTGTAAAATTCGAGCAGTTCTACCTCCGATCGTGACATAAATTCCATTCGAACTTAATGTACGTCTGTAATCGAAAATAGAACGATCTGTTTTAACATCAAGGATTAAATCGTAAATCTTTCCATTTTGGGTAAAATCTTCTTGAGTGTAATCAATCACATGGTCTGCTCCAAGAGAGCTCATCATGTCCAATTTGCCTGTGCTGTCCACGCCGGTCACTTCAGCGCCAAAAGATTTGGCCATCTGAATTGCAAATGTACCTACACCGCCACCAGCACCATTAATCAAAATTTTTTGTCCCGGCTTAATCTCTCTTTTATCGCAAAGCCCCTGCAGTGCGAGGAGTCCCGCTTGGGGTGTGGCTGCTGCTTCTTCGTTTGTCATCCCGGCTGGTTTCAGTGTTAATTCGTTTTCACGAGCACATACATATTCGGCAAAACCTCCCCACGAACCCTCGCATAGGTCTCCGAATACATCGTCACCCGAGTAAAACTGCTTTATGTTTCTTCCAACCGCTTCTATTCGTCCTGCTATGTCGCATCCAAGAATTTTAGTTTTTTTTGGTCTTAAAATCCCACTCAGAAGACGATACTCTAACGGTCTGCCCGTTAACATATCCCAGTCCCATGAATTTATGGATGCCGCATGAACTTTTATCAAGACTTCATCATCCTTGGGAATAGGTTTATCAACTTCTTTGAGTTGAAGAACATCCGGTGATCCGTATTTTGTGCACATAACCGCTTTCATAAAATTCGTTGGTTAACTTCGCCCAGAATGACCCGACTGCCCGGGTCCCAAATATGAGCTTTTAAAGTGTCATAGACATACTGACTTGTTTCCGAGACA
>DATFMK010000235.1:0-2046 GCA_035267005.1 Balneolales bacterium | reverse complement strand
CTCTTTGCGTGTGACTCCGAATTTTGCCGCCAGTTTATCCGCGCTTTTACCCATGGTTTCTCCCGTGGAATATTCCGAGATACTTGGCGCTTCGGGCAGCAGGTCGGAGGGATGTAATCCCTTGAAAAATTTCAGGTAATCGGCTGGCGACCGGTATTTCTGCGCCTCCAGAAGTTTTCTGCGAAAATTTTTCCGGAAACGGATCGGAACATCCGACATCGTCTCGGTTCCGCCGGCAATCACAATTTCAGCCTGACCGTTTTTGATCTGTTCGATTCCACTCGTTATGGCTTGGTTGGCGGATATACACGCCATGGTCACCGTATAGGCAGGTACGCTGTTTGGGATACCGGCTCCCAGGGCCGATTCACGGGCAACATTACTTGTCTTCACCTCCTGGATGACATTTCCGAATATCAAGCGGTCGACTTTTTCGGGAGGCAAGTCGTTTCTGCTGAGCAGTCCTTGTAAAGCCATCCGCCCGAGATCGTAGGCCAATAAGTTTTTATAGTGGGTTCCCGCTCTCATAAATGGGATACGGCATCCGTCAACGAGAACGATATTTTGTTGATTATTTCCGTTATCAGTCATGGTAAAGGAGGGTTATATGTCAGATAAATAGTTTGAACTAATTTATATAGTAAGATGATTCATAATAATATGTAAATCAAGGCTCTATGACGATATAAACAATCAGTATAAGAAGGCTTTGCAAAACCGTTTTTTTACCCAATATCTGCGTTATCGGAATTTTAAAATCCTCTGGCTTTGATCTTGTTCAAAAATCCTGGTTTTGCAAAGCCTTCTATAAGTAATTTAGTTTCAAGGGAGAAGAGTGGTAATTAGAATCGTCAAATAAATAAAATGCAAAAATAAGATTTCAGTTAATTGAGTAAGACAGAGAGTGATCAAAACATAATTAAATGTGTATGATCATTAACTGCAGATAGAAATGGGTATGATATCTGCTTTTACGACTGATAGTAACTGATAATGTGATAAAGAATACGCTGGGGAAGAAATATCAACATCAGGAATCGGGAGAGGGAACGTAATAAAAATATCACTCACATATGGAAATAACGTATTCATTAAATGAATTTTTGTACAAAGTTCTTATTTACTCAAAAAACAGATACAGGCGATACAGGGTAAATAAAGTAATAAAGATAAGAAAAGGGCTGCCGGGTAATATTGATCAAAGGTTAATAAATAAAGTTTGCAAGCATCATTTTCAAAGTGAGGTACATTCGACAAAATTTCAAAAGTTATCAGGATGGAAAAGGACAGGTACCTATCGCCTGTTTATCACCTTGAGAAATAATCAGAGGAAGCAGTTAATTTACAGGCATTGCAGCTATAATTATGATGATTTCCCGGCTTTAAAAGGATATCCCGTTACCCTTGGTCCCGTTGAATTTGTCATAGGAAATGTTAACAACGAAAGTATTAACGATTTTCTGCCCACTACACTCTGGTCAAATCATGATAAGGATGATGTCTATCGTTATATCACTGAAGACTTAACAACAAGAAATTATAAAGCGAGAATGGCACTGGGCGAGTCTATTGTATTCCATCTTTTATCATTAAACCAGGCTCTTAATAATTCAAATTTAGATAAAAATCTTTTTCCCAAATATGATATGGCCTATTCTCAGAATTTAATAGGCTACATAAGTGCATTATGGGATCATAGCTGGGAAACAAAGTATAATTTGTCTTATCAAAAACTCAAAAGTATTTCAGATGTGTATCTTGAAATTGCCTCCCAGGAGAGAAGAACCGGCCTTATTCATGGAGATTTCAATGAATCAAACATTCTTTTCAAATATAAAAACGGGCGGTATATTTTGAAAGTTGTTGACTGGGAGTGGGCAGGGATAGGTACCATTCATTCCGATTTGGCAGCTTATTTCAGGAGTGCTAATCATCCACATCTGAATGCCAGTTTAAATGAGTTAGCCAAACTGCAGCCATGGGAAACGTATGAATATCATTACAAATGGATGTATTGGGCATTTCTGGACCGGGCATTTCTGGATT
>DATFMK010000234.1:0-4542 GCA_035267005.1 Balneolales bacterium | reverse complement strand
TATCAGGGCTGCATATAATAACTTGGGTAAAGATAACTATATACAGACCAAACCTTTTAATTTACCAACGCAGACTTTTCGAATGGTGGGAAGAAATCAGGGGCCACCGGCACCACCGCCTACACCTTCTCATAAAGGGTATACACCACCATCGGGCAGTGCATGGATGTATCTCTTTGGAGACTTAAATGTTACCAATGTACCGGCGGGGTTGTATCATGGAACTATACCTATTACCGTTATTTATAATTAGGGGAATATACTTATATTTATCACGTAATTATTCGTAGGGAATATATTTTAATGTCGCACAAAATTAAAATTGATCTTATTAAGATCATAAATATTCTATAGTAAATTAAATATTAAGAAAGTATTCCATTAATTAATATATTATTGTTTGTTTAATTAGATTTATCTAATTAAACTTTAATAATATTTTGTATGGATTACATTTTTATTACATGTTTTTCTGTAACAAAATGATGTGTCGGTTCTGATTATCAGAGAACATGTAAATTACACTGTGATATTTGATGTATATGCAGTGTGGGTAAAATGGAGTAATAATTTAGAGGATGCAGATATGAAAAAGCATATAATTATCATTGCTACAGTTTTATTAACATTTGGATTGACATCTGGTTTATTTGCACAAACAAATGTACCTGTAAGCGCCAACGTTTTAACTCAACTCACCATTAATGTCGGGAGTAATGTTGACTTTGCAAATGTTGGACAGGGAACAAGTCCTTCAATAACACCAACAGATGGAACTTATTCCGGGATTAATGGTGGTACACCAACAGTTGGGCATATCACAGTAACTGGATCTGCCGGTGCAACCATTTTAATATCGTGGAGTGAGCCACTAGTACTTCAGGTTAACAGTGGGGCTAATTATTACGATAAAATGGATTACAACCCTACTATTGTAGGCGATAGCACAGCCTCTCAATTGAACGCTTTCAGTATAACAAGCGGAAATCAATATACATTAGAACCGGGTGGGGTAAATTCAGGTAAATTTGACTTATGGTTGGGAGGTACGTTGACCGGCTATAATAGCTCATCAGGTAAAATAAGCAAGTTAAGTTCAAGTCAGTCTTCAGGTAGCTATAGCGGAAATCTGGCTGTTACAATAAGTTATAACTAAGATATTATAAAGAATTTACAAAGCGGGATTAAAGCCTCACTAATAAAAATTAGATGAGGCTTTTTCCATATTTTAATATATTTTTGTGGATAAAGTTTATACAAACTGTTATTTATGTGAATAAAATTTTATTAACGTGAGGGATAAACAATGAGACTACAGTTTGGTAAATATCTTATCTGGTTTCTGACATTAAATGTTGTTTTTTGGGGCCAGGATAGTTCGCTATTTGCACAGGTTGCTATTTCACCAACGACAGTTTTTATTTCCAAATCCACCCATTTTGGAAATTTTTCGGTTCAAAATACATCAAACAGTAAGCAGGAAGTTTCCATTCAATTTAAATTTGGTTATGCTGCTACCGATTCCGTTGGCAATTTGTACATGAAGTATGATGATTCGCTTAATGCTAAAAGGTATTCAATTGCCGGTTGGGTTCATGCTTTTCCGCGCAGTTTTACATTAAATCCAAGCCAGACTCAAACAATTAGAATCATGGCCAGGCCCCCGTCACGTTTACCGGATGGTATGTTATGGACCCGGATGTTCGTTACTTCGAATCCTCAGAGTTCGGAAGTTGGTACCGGGAACAAAAATAATGTATCTGCGAATATTAATTTTAAATTTGTGCAGGTCACTACAGTATTTTATAACAATGGGGGTGCTAAAACCGGGATAAATGTTAAAAATGTCAGCCTTAGCAAAAATAGTGACAATATTAATTTTCTGGCACAGGTCGACCAGACCGGTAATACACCCTTTCTTGGAACAGTATATCTGAAAATATATAATGATCAAGGTAAAATTGTTACCACTAATTCATTGATGACTACCATATATTTTAATGAAATAATTAAACTGAATGTAGCAAAAAACCAATTCTCACCTGGCGAATATAAAGCAGAATTAACGTTTAAATCCGGAAGAAAAGATATTGATAGCAAAGATGTGGTTAACGCACAATCAGTATCTAAAAGTGTAAAATTCAGGATACAGTGATATGTAAAAATAAATGGTATCTGTGTTTAATATTTATGGTTTTTTTTGTCATGTGGTTTCCAATATCTGGTGTGGCAAAAACAACACAATCCACACCTAAAACACAAAAACCGGAACAAGTATATTTAACTTTTCAATATGAAGGTGGGGTTAATACGGTCATCTTGGCCTATTATTGGAATAACACTTTTTATCTTCCCGTCAATAGCCTATTCGAAGTTTTAAAAATTAATCATACCAACGATTTAAACAGATATGTGATAACCGGTAATTATCTGAATAAATCTGAGAATTATAAAATTGATTTAAAAAACAATGTTGCTCTAATCGGGAATCAACGCTTAACATTGCAAAAAAATGATTACCTGATTGAAAAACTGGATTATTATTTACGTCCCAAAGTTTACAAGCAATTATTTGATCTGAGTTTTATCGTCAATTTTAATAAACTAAGCCTTCATCTTACATCTCCGGATGAACTTCCCGTTGTCAAGTTGTATCAGCAGGAGCAAAAGAGAAGTAATGTCATTAATCGGCCACTGTTAACCGGTAATTATCCATTGGAATATGGTGAACAGAAACATCTTGTAAACGGTGGATTCGTTGATTATGATCTTAATACCAATTATAATAAAAACTCAAGGAATTTTAATTTTAATTTGAGAGGCGGGGGGGAGATACTCGGAGGAGATATTCAGGGAAATCTCTTTGGTGTATATAGTGCTAATAGCTATAGTTTACAGGCTAATAGTCTAAGATGGAGATATGTACTTCGGACAAATCCTTACCTTAAGAGTATTGTAGTTGGAAATATTCAATCTGATGGTATAATACATCTGCCGGTCTCCGGTATTCATATGTCCAACGAACCGGTCAACAATAGATATGTTTATGGTAAATACTCATTAAGCGGTGTGGCCCAGCCATCTTCAATCATCGAACTATACTTAAATAATCAACTCATTCAATTTCAAAAAACGGATGAATTGGGGCGGTATCATTTCTCTATCCCGTTAACCTACGGAAGCTCGAATTTAAATTTAAAGATATATGGTCCTAACGGAAATGTGACCGAATGGAATAAGCTTGTTCAAATTCCATACAGTTTCATACCTAAAAATACAATTAACTATAATGTCAATGCCGGCGAAACACGTTATAATTTATCTTCCAATTATCAGCGCAATAAAGTTATACAGACTAATGTAAAATATGGTATTTCTAACTGGATGACAGCACAATTTGGTGTTGATTATGTTAATTATGATACTCATAGCAGTCCAATATTTTATACCACTATTAACACAAGAATTGCAACACAATATCTTTTAAGTGCCGATATTGTTCCCAATGATCTATATCGAATCAAGGCCCAGGTAACATATCCAAAGTTAGCGAGCTGGGAGGTAAAGTATACGAGATATGACGGTTTTGGAGTATTTAATTCGCAACAAGCTAAACAACTGGTCAATGCCGATCTTTTTATACCTCTCCATTTGTCTAAAATACCATTAACATTGCAAGCTAATGGATCTCTGAAAGATTACTCTTCATATCATATTTACAATTATAATTTCGGTTTAAATACTAATTATCATCAAATAAATTTATCTGCTAATTATTCAACTTATCTATTGAAAAATACCAGTGAGAACAGTAATAAATTATCCAAATTGTCTACAGCCATATCCACAAATATTTTAGGCAGTACTTTTATAAGGGGACAGTTAGACTATGATTTCAATTACCATGCTGTTGATAATTGGATGTTGATGCTGTCCAGACGTCTTTCCCATTGGGGATATGTAAGTTTGGTTTACAGGAAAAATATTCGAAGTAATTTCAATTATATAGGAGCTTCAATAAGGTTCAATTTCGACAAATTTCACGCATATTCAAGTGCACAAAGTTATAATAGATCGATTAATTTTTCTCAAAGTTTTCAGGGTTCTGTCGGCTATGACAGGAATTACGAAAAGGTATTTTTAGACAATTTGTCTGAAGTCGGATCTTCCGATGTGACTATGCGAATGTATGTGGACAGCAACAATAATAACCAATATGATAAGGGCGAACAGGTACTAAAAGATGATGCAATCAGATTATTACGTTCTGAGCAATGGCTCAAGAGCAAGAGCGGGGTAAAAAGATATATTCATCTTAATCCATACAGAAGGTATAATGCTGAGATAATAGAAGCCCAGATAACCAATCCATTATTGGTACCTAAATTTGATAAGTTTTCGTTTGTGACGGATCCAAACGCATTCAAGAAAATTGACATACCATTCTATTCGACCGGTGTCATAAGTGGTTCTGTGTCATCAGTAAACAAAAAAAATAAAAAGGAACCAATATCCGGTTTGAAGGTTATTCTGCGAAAGAAT
>DATFMK010000233.1:0-3627 GCA_035267005.1 Balneolales bacterium | reverse complement strand
TTTCATCCGTGATATATTAATAACATTAGAATTTTTTCTTGTTTACGTATCCAAAAAAGGATTTGTTACGATTCTAAAATGGCGGTATAACGACCCTGCGCATAAGGGGCGTTTTTGATATACAATTTAGCAGACAAAACGTAAAATCCGAACGGAAAGATGCAAAGGCTCAGCAAAAAACGTCTCCTTAATGCGCCTGTTAGCCAAACCCTATTTCAGCTGTTTGGGCAATGGCTGACTTGTATTCCATACAGTGAGCATATCAATTTGGTCGGTTTTTATCTCATAGATTAGCCGGTAATTTCCATGAATTAGCTCCTGAATTTCAGGCCGACCAAATTCGGGTACTACTCGCCCACTTTGTGGATAAGATTGCAACTGTTCACATCTTTTGTACACATCTCTTGCCCATTTTACGGCCATTGGAATATCATCAAGAGCTATATAGTCTGAGAATTTTTCTACCCGCTGAAGAAAGCGATCGGTTAAAATTACTTCCATTTAGATAAATGGTTTTCGATGCGTTCTTTGGCTTCTTCCATGGTATAAGTTTGCCCTTTTTCAACTTGTTGTTTTGCTTCCAGAAGGTCTTCAAGTAATTCCAATCGATTCGTAAAACGCTCAAATTCAGTCACATCCATCAAAACAGCGGCACTTTTTCCGTATTGGGTAAGTACGATGGGCTGTTTGTCCTTTTTAAGACGTTTAATAAAATCGGCTGATCTTTTTCGGAACTCCGAGAGTGGTTCAATATCTTTTGAAATAGAAATAGTATTCATAATGGTACATCTAAGGTTCTTTAATATACTATAAATATACCGATAAATGGTTCGATAGGCAAGGTGATGTGGTTTGCCTAACGACCCTGCGCATAAGGGGCTAAGATACGAGCACCGCTTGTCAATTTAGCTAAAACCCCGAGCACAAGCCAGATGCCGGATTCATGCCCGACCGGCTTAGTCCCCTTAATGCGCTTGTTATAGGGCGGGCTAACGGTCTTGGCTATGTGTAATGCGGGATTGATAAGTGGTAGTTTTCAATCTAGTACAAACGGTAGCCAAAGCTGCGTTTTGTGTTTTTTAATTTATTCATCAATAATGTCCAAGCGGAGCTTTGGCGGAATGGAAGCACCTACCTTTCGGTGAACCATTCAACCCGCATTGCGTATAGGTTTTGTTAGCTACCATATTTTTTTTCAAATTCTTTCGATTTCATAGATTCAGGTATATCAATGTAATATTCTGTACCACATTGCAAACTATCTTGAAAATCCTGCTTTAAAAAAGTCTTAACTTCATTTCTGAACTTGTGTTTCACTAGAAACTCTTTTGATTCAGCATAGATTTCTTTTATTGTCAATTTGGATTGAATGAAATCTTTCAATTGCGCTTCGGTGGTCGAATAATAGACATTACCCGAGCCGTCCTTAAGAAAAGAACTTAGATAAAGATTACCTTTTGGGTCTGTTTTTAAACCTAGAATACACCCTTCTGAATTTAAAATATCGACAACTGGTTTTAAGTTTCTTGGGTCAATCATATTCGGAAGCTATATTCTTTGTCCAACTCAATGTTTAGGGCTCTTTCGAGAGATTTAAACAACATTTCATTAGTGGCAATTAAAATACTCGAATAAATGTCCAATCTTAATCTTTGGTTTCTTTTCGTCATTTCAATTGTTGTTTTTGTTCCATGGAATATGTTATTACGAACCAAATAAACGAACCGCAATAGTTCGTTCTTCAATTTTCCCTTTAATAAAGTCTCTGTTTCTAAAAGTTTTTTGAACTCCTTTTTAAAGGATTCTCTCTCAGATTCAGTTATTCGACTGTCTGGTGTGATTCCGTCAAGTGCTTGAAGCAGGTCTTCTTTTCTTCTTGGATTCTCTCGTTTATTTGGTCTTAGTATTATTTTAATGAATTCGGTTGAATCCGATTGTTTGAAATAATTGAAAATGAAGTCAATCATTATTTTGAATTTCTGACTTTCAGAAAGGTCGTATTCTATTGAAAATGGAATTAGTTCTTTTCGCTCAATTGTCTCTTGCCAATTGTAATTATATAAGGTATTAAATGCGAAAAAGGAATAAATGAATTTTGACGGCTCGAACATCTTCCATGAACCTGGTTGATATTCGATAATGTGATTAAAATCTTTGGTCACACTATGTAGCTTATGCAAGTCTTTTATTTCGTCAATCATTTTTTTCATATGGTAGCTAACGTTTTGGCGCTTGGCGCAGTGGCGGATTTCGAAGCACCACACTTTCATTTAACAACAAAAGTTGATGCGAGGTAGAATGTTCAATTAACCACGTCACCCGCCATTGCGCCAAACGCCTGTTATGGTGCGTTTTTTATTTATTAAGTTCTTCGTCTAT
The DNA here is from genome assembly GCA_035267005.1 of Balneolales bacterium. Taxonomy (GTDB): domain Bacteria; phylum Bacteroidota; class Rhodothermia; order Balneolales; family DATFMH01; genus DATFMH01. The sequence continues at coordinate 1,248 of DATFMK010000233.1, read as the reverse complement.
TTCTATTAACATTTCCTCAAGTTCGTTAAGTTGTTTCTCTAAACTGTCAAGGAATATTTCTGCATCATCATTTCCTAAAAGAGTCTTTTCTGTCCACCATTGATTGAAGCGATGAATGATAAAATCAATCAACCTGAATGATTCTGATATTCCACTTGGCAAATTTTCATTGTATCTAAGGTTCAACTCTTGACGAATCTCATCAATAGCTATTTCCAATCCTGAAATGCCCCACTCACCTTGAAAATTTCTTTCTTCATCTCTAATTCCGCGATAAATGAGTTGAATATTTCTGTCCGCTCCAACTATAATTTCTTTAAGTGATTTGTTTTTATGTTCGCCTTTTTTCATTTCAATCTTTTGTAAAATGTTTTCTTCTACTTTTTGAAGAACATTTATAGTAAATTCTAATTGTTTTGTTATGAATGACTTTAAATCAACTTCAACCGTTCTGAAAGTTGGTGTGTATCCAGCGTATGTAAATCTGTTTTTTGAAACTGGTCCTTTGGCGATAAAGTAAAACTCTGAATTTTTTCTGTTTGTAGGGTGTCCTGCAATGTCATTTCGGATTTCTCTTATATCCTTGTCAAACGAATATACGTCAAAGAAGTCTGTTTGCTTAATATTTTCATCTACTACACATTTGTATAAATGGTATAATCCATCTTGTTGAAGAAAAAGGGATTGCAGAAGTCCATAAATAAGCAATGTGCTTCTTCCTTGTTTTCCCAATGATTCAGCACTTTCAAATTCTTCTATTGCTATTTGGCTGTCTTCAATTAAGTCGATTGAAGTAAATGTCTGGTTATATTTTAATTCGTTTGGTATGTTATAGAAATTATGATACAAAGGCTCGTGGATAGCCCTATTCAATGTATTGCACAAATCTATAATTTCATTTACCATTTAGTTGTCATGTCGTCTTTTAAAATGCACCATAACATTGGCATATTACCAATACTATTGAAGTTATCCTTACTTCGTATATAAGTTTTATTCATATTATCATTAAAATAATGAGGATAAAATGAGGAAATCGGAATTAATATCAAATTATGGATATTGTCTTACCCTATTTATTCTATTGGGATATTACGTTTAGCCCTATAACTTATAATTATGCCAATAACCTCCGTGGCATAACCTGTTATCATAACTTACATAAGTTGCAAAAAACATTCCTGAGATGCCATAAATGTTTATTCGGCTATGTTATGATCATAGGTGTTTACATAACAGGTTGACATA
>DATFMK010000232.1:0-4360 GCA_035267005.1 Balneolales bacterium | reverse complement strand
AATACGCAGACCAATAATGTAATGAATCTGTCTTTTAGTTTTATGGTCCAAAGGGAAAAGAGCGACGATTCCGGGTTCCATCGAGCCTGTTCGAAAAGACGATTCCAGGTAGTATTCGATAATACTGCGGGAAGGAGTGGTTACTTTATACAACCCGCTGATGCCACCTCCTATCAACAAGGGGTGAAATTTTAATCGGATTTGAGCGGCATATTTGATATAAGTCTGCAAAATCCGATTACGACTGGAATAACCAAATTCGGGTCCGCCCAACATTCGCAGAGCAAATCCGCTAACATTTTCATAATGGAAATTAAGTAGCGTCATTACAGATCCCATTCTGTAATTCAAAGCCGTCCAGCGATTAATGTTCGAAACATTAGGGATTAAACTGGAATCGGGCAAAGCTTTTGGGGCGAGTGGAATTCTGGTACCTATAGTCCAATAAAAAAGATGCAGCGGCTTTTTAAATTCTAATCCAATAAACGGATTTCCATACGACCATACCGAAGATATTCCTGCGGTATCGCTCGAAGTCCTTTTAAGATGAATAAATGGCATATCACCAACTAAGCGAACCAGTTTACTCAACGGCCAGCTATAATCAAAAAAAGCAACAGCACCTTTATCGTGATTGGTTTTCTTTATGGATGGAATATCGGAATTGAACGTCACCGAACGTTTAGGGAACCAGTTTTCAAATAGAGTTTGTCCCCTGGAAATACCGGGAATGCACAGAACGAATAAAAGAAGTAAGTACCTGGTGATTTTTCCCATTTCAATATCATGGTAAACAGTAAACAGTGGTACTATTGGGTTAATAGCCTGATATTGTAAAGTCAAAATTATCTTAATCCAATGATTTTACAATAGTTGTATTGCTAAATGATATGAAATATAATTTATTTTTTATAACTGCCGACCGCTGTTTATTCTGATACTAAATGGGCATTAAGTTTGATTTCAACTCCTTTCAAAGCTTTGGAAACCGGACATCCTTTTTTAGCGCCTTCAGCTACTTCCATAAATTTATTTTTATCAATTCCGGGTACGTTAGCTTTTGTGGTCAGTTCGATACTCTTAATCTCGAAACCATCATTCCCTTTCAAAAGACTGACTTTGGCATCGGTTGCAACGCTTTTAGGTTCGAAACCGAGTTTACTCAATTCAGCAGATAGAGCCATGGAAAAACATCCTGCGTGAGCCGCTCCGATAAGTTCTTCAGGGTTAGATCCTTTTCCTTCACCAAAACGGGAATCGAAGGAATAACTGCCCTCATAAGCACCGCTGCCTACTTTCATTGTTCCGTTACCGTCTTGCAGATTACCATTCCATTGAGCACTTGCCGTTCTAATAGCCATGAGAGACCTCATTTTTTATATTTAAAGTTTGGGTTGTAAAGCAATCATATCTTTAATGCGACAACAATCTTAAATGATTGTATGTTCCTGCAACAGAATTAGTCATCATTTATCAGGATAATTTAATATTTCAATTTAAATATATTAATTCATCTTCAAGTTCACTGAGATTTAAAAAATTTCCACATACCAAGAAAAATTAATTAGTTACTTTGTTTCTATGTTGGTGCTTCATAATTATGACAGAGATAATATTAAATTTTTTTCATTTGTAAACCCCTGATTAAATAGTTACTTATGAAATAGTATTAATTAATCATACGAGGGTACTATTTTATTTCAGGAGGGGTGCATTTTATGAAAGTTGCAATACTTGCTGGTGGAAAAGGTTCACGGTTGGCCGAAGAGACTGAAGTACGACCTAAACCTATGGTGGAGATTGGTGGTAAACCGATTCTCTGGCATATTATGATGCACTATTATCATTATGGCTTTAAGGATTTTATAATCGCGTTAGGGTATAAAGGGGTTTATATCAAAAAATATATGGCCGATTACAGTGCTTTAAACAGTAATCTGACGGTGAATATTCGAAACGGTGATGTTCGTATTCATGGAAGTTCTAATCCGGACTGGACGGTGGATCTTGTTGATACCGGTTTACATACGATGACCGGGGGGCGTATTAAACGTCTTAAACCGTATGTAAACAATGAAACGTTTATGCTGACCTGGGGAGATGGTGTTTCGGATGTCAACATCGATAAATTACTGGAATTTCACCGGTCACATGGTAAACTAGCCACATTAACGGCTGTCCGCCCTCCGGCCCGATATGGTTATATGAAATTCGAGGGTGATCAGATTTCTGAATTTACGGAAAAACCACAGATCGGCGAAGGTTGGATCAACGGAGCCTTTTTTGTTCTTGAACCAGAGATCTTCGATTATATCGATGGAGACGATACGCAATGGGAAATAGAGCCTATGATAAGACTTGCTCAGGATGGTCAGCTAATGGCTTATAAACATACTTCTTTCTGGCAATGTATGGATACCCTGCGCGAAAAGTACATACTTGAGAAAATTTGGGAATCGGGTAACGTTCCCTGGAAAAGCTGGAATGATTGAGTAGTAGGGTTTAGTATTCATAAAAATGGGCAATTACGATTGGGAGAATAAATTATATGACGAAAAGGCCACATGTATCAATCGGCATGCCGGTGTATAATGGTGCTAATTATATGCAGGAGGCTATCGATTCGATTTTAAATCAAACTTATAAAGATTTTGAGCTGATCATCACCGACAACGATTCGGATGATGAAACGCAGGAAATATGCGAACGATATGCGGATTTGGATAAAAGGGTCCGTTATTACAGAAATAAGGACAATATCGGAGCGGCACGAAACTATAATAAAGTCTTTTATCTCTCAAGGGGCGATTATTTTAAATGGGTTGCCCATGATGATGTGCTGGCTCCGGAGTTTTTGGAAGAGGCCGTGAAGATTCTGGACGAAAGGCCTGAAATAATTGCTGTGCAATCGGAAGTTAAGATTATTAATCGAAACAGCGAGGTTATCGAGAATTATGTGAATCACCTACATAACATGAATTCTGCAAGTGCTGCGAACCGTTATGGCGATTTTCTGCTTGCCGACCATGGTTGTTTCGATGTCTTCAGCCTAATCAGGAGAGACGTGCTGAAACAAACCAAATTACATGGAAGTCATCTTGCGGCTGATCGCAATCTACTTGCTGAACTTGCTTTAAGGGGGCGATTCTTTAAAATCCCAAAATATTTGTTTTTTATCCGTGAACATCCATCACGTTCTATTCGGATCGGACCTCAGACACCGGAATCGCGTGGTTTTTGGTTTGACCCACGTAACAGGGGTAAAAGGATGTACGAGCGTCCAAGATTATTTGTGGAATACTGGAAAGCCATTCATCGGGTGAAATTACCGGGAAAGGAACGAAGAGGAGCTTATAAATATCTATGGGTTTGGTTCAAGAAGTTTAAAGGATCGATGCTGAATGATGTGATTCTCTTCAATCCGTATGCGAATTTACTTTACCGGCAATATCGAGGATTGAAATCTCTGACTCATAAAAAAGCCGGGATCACGGATAATTAAGTAAAGAGAGGGTTATCTGTTTTTAATAAGTGAGCTTGTTAAAAAGTAAATAAAGCAAATAAATTAAAGATTAATAACTATTAATGGGGAAAACTGAGGGACTTATGAAAGTATTAGTAACAGGACACAGAGGCTATATTGGAACCGTATTAGTTCCGATGCTCCAAAACGAAGGTTATGTAGTGGTTGGATTAGACAGTGATCTTTACCGGAAATGTACCTTTGGCGAACCGTTGCCATCTGATGTCCCCAGCATTATAAAAGATGTACGGGATGTCGATGAACACGATTTGGAAGGATTTGACGCTGTCTTGCATCTGGCAGGATTATCAAATGATCCGTTGGGTGATTTAAATCCTGAATTAACAAAAGAGATCAATTATCGCGCTTCCGTAAGATTAGCGGAACTGGCCAAAAATGCGGGAGTATCCCGATTTGTATTTTCATCATCCTGCAGTAATTATGGCGCAGGTGGAAGTGATTTCCTGGATGAAACCTCTGAACTTCGTCCCGTAACACCATACGGCGAGTCGAAAGTACTGGTTGAAAAGGATGTTACCGAACTTGCTGATGACCACTTTAGTCCAGTATTCCTGCGAAATGCTACTGCTTACGGAGCTTCTCCAAGAATACGGTTCGATTTGGTTTTGAATAATCTGGTAGCATGGGCTTACACTACCGGACAGGTTTATTTGAAAAGTGATGGAACTCCCTGGCGTCCAATCGTTCATATCGAAGACATCTCGCGGGCATTTCTGGCAGCACTGAAAGCTCCTAAAGAACTTATTCATAATAATACGTTTAACGTTGGACGAACATCGGAAAATTATCGAATTCGCGAAATTGCTGAAATCGTTA
>DATFMK010000231.1:0-2286 GCA_035267005.1 Balneolales bacterium | reverse complement strand
GTCCAATATACCAGAACATGCTCAATTAGCCGAAAAAGTTGCCGAACAAAGTATGATCTTACTTAAGAATAATCATAAACTGGCACCAGTAAATCTCAATAAATACAAAAAAATTGCTGTTATTGGTCCAAATGCAAATCGGGTATTATTAGGAGGATATAGTAATCATCCCAAGCATTTTGTTACGGTATTACAGGGAATAAAAGATGATATCGGTAATAAGGTTCAGATTACCTATGCCGAGGGCTGTAAAATTACAAAGACACAAGGCTGGTATCGAAATAAGGTAGAATTATCAGATACTACTAAGGACTTACAACGTATTGCGAACGCTGTTAAAGTAGCCAAGAAATCTGATTTGGTTATTTTGGCTATAGGAGGAAATGAGGAAACTTCCCGTGAGGCATGGTCTAACAGTCACCTCGGAGACCGGGATAATTTGAAGATGGTAGGGTTGCAAAATAAATTAGTGAATGCACTTGCAAAAACAGGAAAGCCTATTGTCGCACTTTTATTTAACGGACGACCTTTAGCCGTTACGAATCTGGTAAAAAAAGTACCCACTATATTTGAGTGCTGGTATATGGGGCAGGAGACCGGACGTGCTGTCGCTAAAACATTATTTGGAAAGGTCAATCCGAGTGGAAAACTGACGATTACGGTTCCAAGATCCGTCGGTCAATTGCCTGATTATTATAATTATAAACCTACAGCTCATCGTCCCTATTTATTTGTAAATAATAAACCACTTTTTCAATTTGGATATGGATTGAGTTATACAACCTTTCGTTTTGGTAAACCACACATATCCAGCTCAACGATGCGTAAAAATGGATCTGTTACTGTGACGGTTCCCGTTACTAATACCGGGAATAGAGATGGTAAAGAAGTGGCACAAATGTACATCAGAGATGAATACAGTTCGGTAGCACGACCAATAAAAGAATTGAGGGGTTTTAAAAAGATCGATCTTAAACCGGGAGAAACGAAAACGGTGACATTTCAAATCACTCCCGACAAATTGAGCTTTTATAATATCCATAACAAATATGCCGTAGAGCCGGGTAAATTTGATGTGATGGTTGGGTCATCATCACGTAATTCGGATCTGCAACATGTAAGCTTAACAGTAACTAATTGATGAGTTAAAAGATATGTCAGGAACATCACAAAATAAAACTCAAAACAGCTCACTCTATGTAATGGGTATAACACTCGTCGCAACTTTGGGTGGGCTTTTATTTGGATACGATACGGCTGTTATTTCGGGTACCACCAGCGCGTTGAAGAGTTTTTTCATTACGCCAATGTATCATAATGCGGCCTTGTCAAGTAACGTGATTTTACAATACAAAGTCATTGTAACTTTGTGTCTGGCGATTATTGTATTCCTCGTCAGTAGTTTCATGTTCAAATTGTTCGGTCAGAAAAGGGGGCTTATATATTCGGCCATATTGATTATTATAGCTTGGTTTGTATGGTATTTCAGATTTTGGATGGAACCGAATACACTTACCGAAGGTATGGCAAATGCCATTGATGGTTTTACTATATCCAGCGCTTTGGTGGGCTGTATCATTGGTGGATCGATTGCCGGTTATGTGAGTCAAACGGTGGGAAGAAGAAATGGTATGCTTTTAGCAGCTGTTCTCTTTACCATATCAGCAATTGGTTCGGCTATTCCTGATACCATTAATTTTATGCATGTGGCTGTGGTCAGTTCTTTCATTTTTTATCGGGTAGTTGGAGGAATTGGTGTCGGACTTGCTTCTATGATAACTCCGATGTATATCGCAGAAATCGCACCAACAGAAATACGTGGTCGGTTGGTATCATGGAATCAGTTTGCCATAATTTTTGGAATGCTACTCGTATATTTTGTCAACTATTTCATTGCTAAACATGGATCCGATACCTGGCTTAATACTATTGGCTGGAGATGGATGTTCGCATCCGAGAATATTCCTGCAGTTTTGTTCCTGATTCTGCTGTTTTTTGTGCCTGAGACACCTCGTTATTTAGTAATGGCCGACCGTAATGAGCAAGCGCTTGGAGTTCTTCATAAATTAGTGGGAAAAGAACGATCGGAATCCGTGTTGTCTGATATAAAAGCGAGTCTTTTCAACAAGTCATCTGCTCCTTGGCTCTCGTTCGGTGGTTTAGTCATTATGGTGGGAATTCTGCTTTCCGTCTTTCAACAGTTTGTTGGTATAAATGTAGTATTGTATTATGCCCCTGAGATCTTTAGGAATATGGGCTCCGGAATGGATACTTCATTATTGCAGA
>DATFMK010000230.1:0-2607 GCA_035267005.1 Balneolales bacterium | reverse complement strand
TGAGCCATAGCATCTTTTTGAGATTGCGGAACGATATTTTCCAGCGCCTGAACATAATTGTCAGAGATACGAATATCACCACGCTCTTTTGGATTGTATAATGCGGTTAAAGAGATATTTACCCCGATATTATCCTGTACCGTGTTCGAGATCTCAAAAATAGATTCCGGTGAAAACTCTTGCGTGAAGAACGTTTGAACATCGGAATTCAATGCGTACTGACCAGAGTCCATGATTTGTTTGGATAATGTAGCTGCTGTCGCGTAATCATGTTGTTGCATAGCAACACGCAATAACATAGCCATTGAAGCATATTTATTTCCCTGACCGTCAGCCGTTTTATCCGGAAGTAAAGAGGCCGCATCGCTGAGATCTTTCTTTAATTGGGTATAAACCTCAGAAACCGTTGCTCTGCCAGGATCTGTAAAGTCAGCTGAAGAAGTCACTGGTTTGGTGACAAGTGGAACTCCTAATTGGCTGTTAGCATCGCCCGGAGCTCCTACCCAGGGTTTAGCATAGAAATTAACCAGATAATAATAAACCATACCTCTGATAAACAGACTTTGTCCTTTAATGTTATCAAGTTCGGCCTGATTACCATCTGTAATGGATGACAATTTATCCAAAATGACATTGACATCATTTATAATCCGGTAACTTCCATACCATACAGCGTTGACACTACCATTATTCGGATCCATTTTGTGCTGAGCTAAGTCCTGAAGCGTGGTATATGAACCCTGAAAACTGGTATTGTCAGCAATTATTTCACCAAATACCGACCAGTCGGCACCGCCAACGGGACGATTATTGGTGGCATCATATTGTAGATCATTATAGGCTCCTATGAGTTCCTGATGAAGATCAGCAACCGTGTTATAGGCTTGATTAAGCGGCAAAGATTGTTGTGGTTTTTGATTGCCTAACAAATCGCAGCCTCCCACAAGAATTCCTATTGCAAATATTATTATTATACTCTTTCTCATAATAAAATCTCCTTTAAATATCCTCGATTAGAATCCAAGATCGATACCAAACGTAATGGTTCGTTGTTGGGGCGGTTGGAAGAACACATTACCTTGCTGAGCATTACCTTGATTCGGTGTTATTTCAGGATCAAGCCCGTTAAAACCGGTAAAAGTCAATAAATTGTATCCTTGAGAATACAAACGAATCTTATAATCACCGGTTAAACTGCGAGGCAGAGTATAGCTTAATATGACAGACTTTAATCGCAGATAGGTACCGTCTTCTAAATATCGCGTGCTCGAAGAGCTGCCGTTATTGGTTAAAGCACGTGGCTCGGGTACAGTTGCATTTTTATTATCCGGTGTCCAATAATTAAGCTGGGTCTTATCTTGATTAAACAAGGATCCCATATTGGTTTCAAGGTATCGTCCGTCAAACCAAAAGATCTTGTTTCCATATTGATATTGGAAATTCACATTGAGTTGTACTCCTTTATAAAATACACTCGTTCCAAAACCACCATAAAAATCAGGAAATGGGGAACCGGAAGTTACACGTGTAGCTGCGTTATAATTGGCGGTAACGTAACGATCTCCGAATTTACTGATTTTGAATACCGTTCCTTGATCGATTTGGTCTTGAGTTGGTGTGGCATTTACATAATAAAGAGCATCTCCGTTATCAGGATTTACACCAGCATATTGTTGGAGATAGAATACACCAAGCGGCTGACCTTCGCGGATAAGATTTTCACCATTGACAATATCTTTACCATTAGGCAATTTCGTTACTTTATTGACTAAGGTTGCAATATTGCCATTTAGGGAGAATCGGAAATCTTTACCAGTGATCAGATCGCCTTCGAGGCTAAATTCAAATCCGTAATTTTCCAGTTTCCCAATATTTTTAATATAGTTGCGGAAACCGTTAGTTGACGGAACCGGTACACTCAACAATAGATCTTTGGTCTTTTTATTATAATAATCAAAAGTACCTCTGATGCGGCTGTTCAGCAGATGGAAATCGAGTCCTAAGTCAAGCTGACCTGTTTTTTCCCATTTTAAATCTGAGTTAGACAACTGTGTTGGGTGAAGACCCGGAATTCCATTATAATCAGCTCCACTACCAACTAAACCAAGAGCCTGAAAGTTATTGATATTTCCATTACCCGTAATACCATAACTTCCACGTATTTTCAGGAAGTTTATCCATTGGAATCGCTTCATGAATGATTCTTCTGTCATGATCCATCCCACAGAAGCAGCGGGGAAGAAACCATATCGGTTATTTGATCCGAAACGGGACGAACCGTTGTAACTTCCGGTCAAACTAACCAGATAGCGATCTTTGTATGAATAATCAACCCGCAACAGATTATTTTGAAAAGCATAAGAAGTAATGAAACCACTACCACTGGTAATATTTGCTGCGGAATTCAAAGTTCGGAATTGATCATTTGGAAATGTATTTCCGCCAACGTCGAAGAAGTGTTCAACGTTTCTTTCCAGTGTGATACCACCCTGTACTTTAAGGTTATGGGCTCCCCAGTTATTCGTATAGGTCGCAATATTGTTCCAGGAATAATTCAGGTACTCATCATTCTGAGCGTAACCATATCCATTGGGATAACCATCGGTT
>DATFMK010000229.1:0-3293 GCA_035267005.1 Balneolales bacterium | reverse complement strand
GAAATTATTATTCACTGGTCATAATAAATAGTGGTTTCATCTCGAAACTCTTATAAAAAGGCCGCAGCCGGTCCGTATTATAATGCTCTTTCAGACTGACCACTTTTTTGGTGCTGGTAACCACTTCAATGGGCACATTATCATAACGCCCGTTTTTTAGGACGACTAATCGTCCGTGCACACCTGACAATAACAGGTCAAGTGCCAGGTTGCCATAGGCCATCGGAACAATGGAATCGATGGCATCCGGATCACCGCCACGGACCAGATATCCCAGCTTCTGATTAATGACATTAACTTTTTTACCATTATTGAAATTTGGCGATAATTCTTTTATCCGGGAGGATACCAAATCGCCTATTCCTCCTAATTTGGCATGACCATAGGCGTCTTTCTGTTGATTTTCAAATACCATCTCTCCGCCTTTGAACATGGCTCCTTCCGAAACCAACACCACGGAATAGTTACTGGGATTACGGCTTCGATCATAAATTAAAAGATCCGTCAATTTCTCAATTTCAAATTTGTATTCCGGGATCACACAACGGTTAGCTGAGCCGGCCATCGTTGGTAACATCGCGGTGAACCCCGCATACCGACCGAATACCTCCATAACCAAAATACGTTCATGAGATCCGGCCGACGTTCGCAACACATTGGTCATGTTGATTGTCCGGGTCACACACGTACTAAAACCGATACAATAATCGGTGCCCGGGACATCATTATCCATAGTTTTAGGGATCGCGATGACTTTTATGCCTTCCTTAAACAAACGAACGCCATAGCTTAAGGTATCATCCCCACCTATCGGGATTAAATAATCGATCCCGAGGAAGTCCAGATTCTTCAGGACTTCCGGAGTCAGATCATTAATCTCCTCCTTATACTTATCCTTTAAGTGCACCGGAACGTCTTCTTTTTTGATGCGGCTCGGATTTGTACGGGAGCTGTGTAAAAACGTCCCTCCCGTACGACCTGCCTTATTCACAATTTCATAGGATAGTTCCTGGAAACAATTACTGTTATCCGCTTTTTTATCTCTTTTAATTTCGATAGCTCCCGCCCATCCGCGTCTTAAACCGATAACTTCGTATCCTTCTCTGCGAGCACGTATCGTTACCGCTCTTATCGCCGGATTTAAACCAGGAACATCTCCTCCTCCGGTTAATATACCAATTACCCCTTTTTTCTTTTTGATGTTAGCCATAACAGTCTCTCCATTTTAAATATACATAAGCAAATGTTTTTACATTCAGATACCATGCCTTCTTTATGATAATTGATAATTTCAGGATATCCTCTTAGTGCGGGTATCAACAATAGTTATCGTTTTACAAATTTAGGATCTGAATTTTACTTATAACCCTATTTCTAATAATAGTTTAAAATTATCTACTTATAATTTTGCAAAAAGAAATGCTTAGAAACAATAATTATTTGGCATTCAATAAATTTTCTGTGCTTTCAAACATCATTTCACATCCTGTATCTAACGGCCCGGAAGGAATTATCTCATGTTATTTTCTACCCAACTTTAGTCCCTCTGGGACTTATATGCTTTTATGATGAGAGTCATCCCGAATTATTCACGTTAACTACAATAATCAATACATAAGATTTAGAAAAAAAATGTCTTGTAAATAATAACGCTTTCCTCAAATTTGAGGAATCTAAAAAGAGCTACGAAATTTTATGGCCATTTAGAAAACAAAACATTCCACAACATTCATAGTTACAGGCTAAGCTACAATGAATTTTCCTCAGGGAAAATATATCGGTAGAAAGAACACAATCCGACCAAACACTGTGCCGTCAGGTACAGAAGATGAAAAATATTAGGTAAGTGAAGGATCTAAGACAACTAAAATCGGAAAGTAATCTACATTAAATAAACAGGTACGGTCGCAACAATTTTGATGTTCCCTTTATGCAATAACTTATTTCCATTATTAGAAAAAACTTTTAGAGTCAAAATCTTACTATATTACATCTCGCAATTATGTAAACCTTTATGTAACGTTATATAAATCATTATACCGAGGAAGATTTGGGCATAGTAATATGTTAGGTAAAATTTAAAACACCAATCAATATCTAATAAACTTAGAGAAGGTTTTGCATTGCCTTGTTTTCGTTTACACCTAATTCCGATTTTTGTGCCGAACGGGTGCCCATCAGGGTAAAGAAAGGGGTCATAATGTTCCGTTGGAAGATCTTAAAAGGTGGTTTGACAGGAGCCGAAAATTTTTGGGCTTATTTATCGTCACGAATCGGATCAATGGTAATTATATTATAATGACGAAGACGATTTTCAGGAAGAGCCTATGAAAAATAACAATGCAAACGACAAGGCACCTAAATTTTTTAATTGTTTTTGAGTTTTATTGAAGAGCCTCTCGCCCTGTCGCGGATTTATTTGGGAAAGGGAGAACTTGTCCCGTATACTTTCGAGAGATTGAGAGTGGGTAAGCAAAGCGAAATCGCGCGAAGCACCTAACTTATTTAAGGTAATTAAATTTGATTTATAGTTTTTTTCACAGCCTCTGTCGTCTGTGGTCGGTTGTCGGTGGTCACAGAATAATCTAATATAACAGTTACGTTTTATTAAGTAGATAGACTATAAGCTTAAGCGAACCTCACGTTAACATAGCTGCAAATTAAGCCGTGTCCCGAACTTTCTGGATAAAAAATGTCTATTCAAAGTATTTGTGTACGTTTCATACGCATTTTAAATTTGTCTTGGCCACAACAAAATTTCTTTGCGTATAAACCACGTTAATTTTTTATTCTACGTAAATCCGAGTTGACGGTGTTCTATTCTTCGTAGATATTGTTAGAATTTTGATCTTAAATATTAGAAGGCTTTGCAAAACCGTTCTTTTGCTCAATCTCAGCATTTTCGCGACTTAGAAATCCTCGAATCCCGAAAGCATTCGGGATGCTGCGGTTCCGAAGTCGCTCAGGCTTTGGTATTGAACGAAATTCCTGGTTTTGCAAAGCCTTCTATTATATCGATTTCACGATATTTATCGAAATCATAAGATTAGAATTTTATCAGTCATTCTGAACATCATGGTGGAAACTCTCGGGGGGCTCCAGGTAACTCTTTCTAACCCCGCCACAGTTGACTACTAGCTTTTCCAAAACGACATCCGGATCGACCATCCATATCTTCAGCGTGTGGAAGCCCGTTTTTTTCAACGTCCATGACGTACTACTGTAGCGGACATTGTCCGTCACGGTCTTCGCCCATTTGTGATTTCCATTTCCAGCATTATACTTTTTAGGCA
>DATFMK010000228.1:0-2430 GCA_035267005.1 Balneolales bacterium | reverse complement strand
CCGATTTATACCGCGTAACGGTCCCGGTATGATAATTAAGATCGACAAAACCATTATTCTTTTTTCCCCATTTAAATGTGGCACCTCCGCCGTATGAATAACGCCTGGCCGCGATATTGTATCCGCCGCTGATATGATAGCTCATCCGTTTACCAAGCGCTCTCTTTATTTTCAAACCGAGATGTCCGCCGTCTACACGATTATACCACAATTCAGGAGAAAATCCCCTGGTTAGTTTTCCTAAGGCCGTGGTATCAGATCGACCGGAACCGGTACTACCGCCATTACTTTCCATCTCCACGTAACGAGCTAAAAATCCTTTGGGTTTAAACGCTTTGCCGAAGGTATCCGTGCTGTCAATATGATTGTAGGCTTTTGATTCACCGGATGACAGCGGCACGACCTGTTTTTGTTGTTCGAAAATCCGCTGATTATTAACCGTCAACGAATCAACATACAACACCTTCTTTTTCTGATAGAGGGAATCGGGAAGCGGCACATTCACCTGATAATTAGTCAGACGTGAGATCTGATGAAATTTGATAACCGGGAAATTGAGTCCGATCATGGCAATTTTAACGCTTCCGTCGACCCGCATATCGACCGGAAGCCAAAAATCTTTACCATAATTATAAAACTGCTGCTTGTAATGCAGGTTTACATCTTTGACAGGAGTTGGGAAGAAGACCGAACGACCGGGTTTGAGATTCACAGCGATCATGGCATAGGTCTTGTTCATCACTTTCAATGTTCCCCGGAAGGTTGGTTGCAGCTTACGTTTAGATGTTACGGCGATATCGTAAATCAGCTTGTTATCTTGATATTGATAGCCCGCGAGTTTGAAGTTATAATAATCGAGGGCTTTCGGATTGGTCGGACCCACCATTTCGTAACCGGCAATTTTGATGTTATCATCATAAAAATTGGGAACATATCTGGTGGCAGCAAAATTCTGTGACTGTTTGACGTTTGAGGTCTGCCGTTTGGAGATGATGACTTCCCGGTGTCCCTGTTTTTTATCCCAAAATGCTTTCGACACACTTTCTGTTATCGATACAATTCCCGTATCGTTAGCCAAAACCTGCCGCGTGTAGGCATCAGCGCGATACGTATTCAGTTTCTTCATCCACTGCTGTTTATGCTCGATAACTTTCCGCATGATATCGATCGCTGGATCCTCACCCGTAACCACAACTTCATTCATCTTCAACGTGACAGGCCGCAGTCGGATATCGATGTTTTGAGGCGTGCTGGCATTAACTGTGATGATTTGCGATTGATATCCGATATACCGAAAAATGACTTCAGCTGGTAGCGTATCGACCGTTAGAGTATATATTCCCTGATTGTTGGTGATCGTTCCTAAATACGTGCCTTTAATAAGAATATTAGCAGCGGGAAGCGGCGCGCCTGTTTTGGAATCCGTCACCTTACCGGATATCGTGAGTTGCGCCTCCGCCATATGCGTTAAGCCTATAGAAATTAATAATATGATGAATAGTCTTTTTAACAATTAGTAATTAATAATTAGTAATGAGTAATTTGGCATTTATTGGTGGTTGATTGTCTGGAGTTAGTGGTAGGTGGTTGTTCGCATGTGCGCTAACGACTTACTACCAACTACCTACAGCAGACAACAAACAAACTCTAACACTCTCTTTCGAAATTATTGATATAAAGTTACAATTTCTCTTCCTTTTTAATTAAATTTTGTGGCTTAGGTAATAGCGTTATAAAAAATCGTAACGTAAAGTTGTAATTGGTCCCGTAGTTCAACTGGATAGAACAAAAGCCTCCTAAGCTTTAGATCTGGGTTCGAGTCCCGGCGGGATCACTTCACCATCCTCGTAAGTACTTATACTTCAATTACTTAACACTTTAAAATTCTCTAATGGTACAGGTATAGGTACAGGTTTTTGGGTCTTATTTTTGGTAGTCCCTATACAATAATTTGACAGGATTGATTAATTTTTTCTATTTCTTGCAACTAAATTGAACGCCAAATATTTTTATCGGCATAGATAAAAAGAATAAATATTTATGGAATTTTAGATAAGGATTTTGCATGTTAAGGAGCGAGAGGTACAACATTATGCCAAGAAGGGTTTTGGCATATTTAAAATTAGATAGACAAGTGATCAATTATTTAATTTATTTATAAAATCATATAATAATTATATCCTTAGGGGAAAATAATGAAATACCTTAGTTCCATATTTAATCTTTCCCTAGCTGTTTTGTTAGCCGTCGGTTTTTTTCTTCTCGGTTTGAATAGTATTCAAACTGCTTGGGATGGAGGTTTACTAAATCAAATAACTCTTGTAATTATGTTAGCTTCTCTTTTAGTTTGGCTCATCGGTTGGATTGCCTTCGATGCGTTTGAAGCTCAAGAAGTTGATGATAGTTTTAATAAATTTATTACACCTGGAT
>DATFMK010000227.1:0-2043 GCA_035267005.1 Balneolales bacterium | reverse complement strand
GAAACAAGAAGAGGATTACTGGGATCACCAAAATTGGCATCCATTGCATCTTCAATAAATTTAATACCTTCTTTAACCTGTCCATCTAATCCACCAGGCCACTTGTCCTGATTGGTATGATAATGGTGACATGCTTCTGTGGTAATGGTGAAACCCGGAGGTACAGGTAAACCGATAGATGACATCTCTGCGAGACCGGCACCTTTTCCACCCAGAAGAGGTTTCATATTCCGATTACCATCTGAATGATCTTTACTAAATTTATAAACGTATTTTTCCTGATTGGCCATAATATTTTTTTCCTAATTAAGCTAAAAGGTTTTTACTCAATGAATAAAAACATATATCATATTAAATAATAATCCGGCAGAGCCATAAAATTTTTCGCTTATAAATTATGCAATTCAGAATTCAGAAAAACTCTTCTGATATTGCCTGTCAATTGACAATATTTGCGTAAAATTTTCAGTAAAGGAAATACCGGAATTTTAAACAGTCAGGGTTAACCAAATGAATCTATTCATCTGACTTGCCTAACTATCCCCTAAATGTAATAAGAATGTAGGACTCTATCATTATTTCAATCTTCGAAAAATTATCTTATGTGTCATTTATTTTTTTTTATCAAGCAGCTGTTTCTCAAGTTGATCAATTCGATCTTCAATTTCATGCAATTTATATAAAATCATGATATGGGTTTTCTTGGCATCTATGCCTACCGGACTCTCTAAGTTCTCGATTTCTTTAGCCAACTTTTCGTATTCTTCTTTAGGTATTTGCATATCATTCAATTTCAAAGTTAAAGTTTGCATGTTGCATCACGATTAATAAGGTCAATCTTGCTTTATGACTTCAAGGAGGCTTTTCAAAACCGATCTTTTGTTGCCCAATATCTGCATTTTTGTAACTTCAAAATCCTCACATATGGTTTATATGCTGCGGTTTCGAAGTCACTCCAGCTTTGATCTTGAACAAAAGTCCTGGTTTTGCAAAGCCTTCTTCAAACAACGTAACACTTGTGTTCGGAAAAATGTTCTAAAATGAATGGGATGATAGAACTCAATCCCCAAAAAATATACTTACAAATGAGTTTAAGCCGGATTATTCACCAAGAAATTTTGTTGTGTCCCGAAAGCGTTCGGGATTAAAAATGCGCATGAAACGTACAATGGTACCTTGATTAAACATTTTTAAATTCAACGCAGAGCACGACAACATTTCGCAGCTCATTTTAGATTCCTCAAATTTGAGGAAAACTTTATTTATTACAAGATATTGTTCCTTCAGTATGATAGGTATTGATTCTTGTGGCTTACGTGAATAATTCGGGTTAAGGATGTAATCGGAATGATTAATTCCAATTTAAAAAGCCTGCAAATATTAATCACTTTATAGGAATTGAGTAAAATGATTATTAGGAGGCTGTCGGACTTAGGAAATCATAACGAAAAATTGTCAGTTTGAGACCTGTTTCAAGGTCTTTTGAGGCGAATAGTGGTTCTATTTAACAAAAGGAACGCGGAATATGGTCAAATCTGAATAACTTGCAGTAAATTTATTTAAGTCCGACTGACTTTTAGAAGGGATTTCTCATTTGAAATATCTCACTTAACCCGGATTATTCACCAAGAAATTTTGTCGTGTCCCGAAAGCTTTCGGGATAGAAATGCGCATGAGAGGCACCTTGGTGTCTTGATTAAGCATTTTTAAATTCAACGCAGAGCACGGCCAAATTTCGCAGCTCTTTTTAGTGTCCTCAAAATCGAGGATCGGTTTATTTTTTATAAGTACTTTAATTAACAATATGATATATATATTATTTCTTATGGGTTACGTGAATAATTCGGGTTAAGACTAAGATATTATGATATTGGATGTAGTCTTATTACAACGTGTTTGAAATTTAAGTAAATATTAATTTATGGGTTAAATCATGATAAATAATTATTTAACAAGCCAAAATATTAAAGTAAAAAAAAGACTCAAAATAACACAAGTCGTGATTGGTATATAGATTCTGAAATTACCTCGTTCAATAATAAA
>DATFMK010000226.1:0-6232 GCA_035267005.1 Balneolales bacterium | reverse complement strand
TTTGATTATCTGATTATCCGGACTCATTCTTCGCTGATAAGCGACTCCAAGCCGAACCCCGTTTTCCTTACAGCTATTAATTATTGTGTCCATTGCATCCATCGAAATATCCAGCACTTTTTCGGTTAGGACATGCTTACCCAAGTCAGCCGCTTCTATAGCACCTTTATGATGATAACCATTCGGAGTACACAAAATGACTGCATCAAAATCTTTTGTAATTTGAGATATGGTTGGTGCTACTTCGACATCGTCTCTCGGTTCCAAAGCTTTTGGTTTGTTACCACTTCTGGAAACTACCCCAACAATATCAATAGCTTCAAGTTTATCAATGGCATTACAATAAGTATTACTGATATTACCGCTACCGACTATTACAAACCTGAAATTATTCATTTTGAGAATCGCAAGAATTATAAATTTGATATAACAAATAAAGGGTAAACCATAAAATACTTACCCATGAATATTTAAAGTAAAATTATTAACGTCCCATCCAGCCACCGTCTACGGTGATTACAGTACCGTTCAGATAATCTGCGGCTGGTGAACTCAAAAAAACGGCGGTTCCACTTATATCTTCGGGTTTTCCCCAACGTCCTGCTGGAATTCGACTTTGAATGGCCTCATTACGATTTTTATCAGCCCGGAGTGCAGCTGTATTGTCCGTAGCGATATAGCCGGGAGCAATGGCATTAACATTCACCCCACGACCCGCCCACTCATTAGACAAGGCCATTGTAAGTTGTTTGATACCACCTTTACTCGCCGCATATCCAGGAATTAAAATCCCCCCCTGAAAACTTAGTAATGAAGCTATATTTATAATTTTACCATAGCCTCTTTCAAGCATCTCTTTACCAAATTCCCGGCTAAGAATAAATGGAGCTGTCAAATTAACTGCCAAGACCGTATCCCAATAATCATCAGGATGTTTTACCGCCTGCTCTCGCTTAATGGTTCCTGCATTGTTTACCAGAATATCAACCTTAGGATGGTTTGTTTTTACCTTTTCGATAAATTCGTAAAGTTGTTTGCGATCCGAAAAATCACACTGATAACCAGTGAAGCTATGTCCGGTCGCTTCCACATCTCGTCCTACCTGACTTTCCTGAGGATCCAGGCTGGCCGAGACACCAATTATATCACAACCAGCTTTAGCCAGATCACGAGCAATGGCCTGTCCAATTCCACGTTTGCAGCCGGTCACCAACGCTATTTTTCCACGTAGCAGGTCTGCATCCATAACATACCTCCTTTAAATTTTAATAATATTTCTTTTAATTAGCGCAGGTCTTCCATTGGGACAAAATCCATGTCCGCGAAACTTTGATTTTCTCCGCCCATGGCCCATATGAAGCTGTAAGCTCCTGTTCCGGCTCCTGCATGAATAGACCATGAAGGAGAAATAATACCTTGTTCATTAGAAATCACGAGATGTCGTGTATGTTCCGGATCTCCCATAAAGTGGAATAATCGAGTGTCTTCATCCAAACCAAAATAAAAATAAAGTTCCGATCTGCGATCGTGTCTGTGTGCGGGCATCGTATTCCAGACACTGCCCGATTTAAGCTCTGTATACCCCATCACTAACTGACAACTTGGAATACCATCGGGATGAATAAATTTGTAAATAGACCGCTCATTACATGCCGAGGCTTCACCAAGGTGCTCGACCGTGGCTTCATTTTTGCTTTGTTTGGCATTCGGATAAGTTTTATGTGCAGGTGTTGAGATGACATAAAAGCGGGCTCCATTATCCGTTTGGTCACTTTGGAAACTAACCGTTTCAGTTCCTCGTCCCAAATAGACACATTCACCATGATCAATTTGGAAATTTTCACCATCGGCTTGAACCGAACCAGGACCACCGATATTGATAATTCCAATTTCACGACGCTCCAGAAAATATTCGGATTTAAGTGCTTCAAAGGATGGTAAGCCAATTGTTTCTGCATTCGGGACAATCCCACCGGCGATCATACGATCCTGATGCGTATACACGAAATGGGCCTGTCCTGCTACCATCAGGTCCTCCATAAGATATTCTGCACGCAGTCGTTCCGTTGAATAATTTTGATAATCAATCGGATTCGTCGGTTGACGTATACTTAATGACATAAGAAAGTAATATCCTTAAATTTTTATTTATAAATATGATGAATAATACGAGATAAAATCATTCAATTCCCTGTCCCCTAACAAGAAGAACAGGGAATTGAATAGTGAGGTCACATATAAAAACTCTATTGACCTTATGTGGTTTATCTTTATCCTGCAATAAGTTCCTCTGGTAAATCCACAGGTTCCATTTTGGGAACAAGGACGTGGAAAATAAAAAGAGCAACCAGATAAGCAAAGCCACAGAAGATGAACAGGAACAGATAATGACCAGTTAATTGTAAGATCAATCCGGCAGCTGTTGCGATTAACATACCACCAATAGCACCGGCCATTCCACCTAATCCAACAACGGAACCAACAGCTTGTGTCGGAAACATATCGGAAACGGTAGTAAATATATTTGCGGACCAACCTTGATGTGCTGCAGCAGCGAGTCCGATTAAGGCAACCGCACTCCATAAGTGAGTAACCACAGAAGCAAAAATGATGGGTATTACGCAAATAGCACAGATCAGCATTGCATATTTACGGCTTTTATTGATCGTCATATTTTTCTTAATAAATGCGGATGATACATAACCACCGCCAATGCTACCCACTGTTGTCATCGTATAAACCACAACTAACGGTAAGCCTAAATGAGCCAGATCTAATCCGTAATGTTCATTAAAAAATTTGGGTAACCAGTAAAGATAAAACCACCAAATAGGATCTGTCAGAAACTTACCAACAACGAAAGCCCATGTTTGACGATATTTTAATAATTGTAACCATGGTACTTTAACTTTTTTCTCTACCGGATCACTTTTAATATAAGCCAATTCTGATTGGGACACTTTCTCGTGGTATTCCGGTAGTTTGTACATCCAGAGCCACAACACCAATACGATAAAACCAAGTGAACCCGTAAAAATAAAAGCAGCAGGCCAACCAAATTGAATTGTCAACCAAGGTACTATAAGTGGAGCTATAATCGCCCCGACATTAGCGCCCGAATTAAAATAACCCGTTGCCAATGCCCTTTCCTTTTTTGGAAACCATTCTGCCGTAGCCTTAATAGCAGCTGGGAAGTTACCTGATTCACCAAGACCTAAGAAAAATCGAGCGACACCAAAACCAAAAGCGGTTTGAGCAAGAGCATGTCCCATAGCAGCAAGTGTCCAGACGAACAAAGAGGCACCATATCCTTTTCTTGTACCTATTTTATCTATTATACGTCCGACAACCAATAAACCTAAAGCATAAGCTCCTTCAAAAGCTGTAATGATATAGCCGTATTGTAGCTGGTCGAAACCGATATCTTTTTGTAAGACCGGTGCCAGAATCCCGATGACCTGGCGGTCGACATAATTAATTGTTGTTGCTAAAAACAGTAAAGCACAAATCGTCCAGCGAAACGACCCGATCTTTGTCTTTTTTGATGTATCAACCCCACCAGCAACACCAGGGCTATTACCAATATCATTCATATGTACCTCGTCAGATTTTATTGTTTGCTAATTAATCACACAGAATTACTCCTGCCTTCTTCGAATATTACTAATTATTGATAGCGCTTCTTTCACTTTTTCAGTTATAACATCAAACTCATTATTTTTCAGAATATCTTTTGTTATCAGTTTTGAGCCCATTCCAACACAAGCAACGCCTGCTTCAAACCAGGCTGTCAGGTTTTCCTCCGTGGGAGCGACTCCCCCTGTAGGCATTATACTTGTCCAGGGGCAAGGTCCTTTAATAGATGATACAAATTTGGGTCCGCCAACCTGTGTAGCTGGAAAAATTTTTACAACTTCTGCACCAGCTTCTTCTGCTCTTGCAATTTCGGATAATGAGCCACATCCTGGTACCCACATTATTTTTCGGGCATTACAAATGCGCGCCATCTCCGGTTTCATCACAGGTGAAACCACAAAATTAGCACCCAGTTGAATATAAAGTGCGCTGGTAGCTTCGTCGACAACCGATCCCACTCCCATCATTAATTCCGGTAACTCCCGGGCTGCAAATTTATTTAATTCACCAAAAACTTCATGAGCATATTCACCTCGGTTGGTAAATTCAAAAACACGGACACCGCCTTCATAACATGATCGTAATACATTTTTGGCGATATCAATGTCAGCATGATAGAAAACAGGGACTAGCCCTGTTTCCATCATTTTTGAAGCAACTTGTAATCTTGAAAATCGTGCCATGTAATTTAATACTTTTAAGTTAGCGGGATACCCTTCCAGAAGCATCACCACTCATTAGTTTTTCTACTTCGGGAACCGTTACTAAATTAAAATCTCCTTCGATCGTATGTTTCAAGCAGGAAGCTGCAACGGCAAAATTAAGAGCTTTCTGATCGTCGCCATATGTTAAGAGGCCATAAATCAAACCTCCCATAAAAGAATCACCTCCACCAACTCGATCCACAATATGAGTGATTTGATAGGTAGGAGCTGTAAATAGCTTTTCTCCATTCCATAACACACCAGACCAGGTATTATGAGATGCACTTATGGATCCGCGTAAGGTAATAATTATTTTTTTAGCTTTAGGAAAGCGATCCTTCAGCTGACGACAAACGGATTCATATGCGGCTGCTTCCACTTTACCGGCGGTAACATCTGCACCTTCTGCTTTAATACCAAATACTTTTTCAGCATCTTCTTCATTTCCCAGAATCACATCGCATCCTTTAACGAGATCTGGCATAATGTCCGATGGTTTCTTGCCATAATTCCATAATTTTTTACGGTAATTCAAATCCGTAGAGACGGTTAATCCCAAATTGTTCGCCGCTTCAACAGCTTCTTTACAAACCTGAGCAGTACCTTCAGAAATGGCGGGGGTGATACCTGTCCAGTGGAACCAACCCGCTCCATCAAAGACATTCTCCCAATCGATCATTCCCGGTTGTATTTGAGAAATAGCTGAATGTGCACGATCGTAAACAACTTTACTACCACGACTAACAGCACCTTTCTCAAGAAAGTATATGCCTAATCGTTCACCACCGCGAATAATTTTATCCGTTCCGACTCCATATTTTCGAAGAGCCATTAATGCCGCTTCTCCAATATCATTATCAGGAAGCCGGGTAACGAAATCGACCGGAAGTCCGTAGTTCGCCAATGAAACGGCTACATTCGCTTCTCCCCCGCCATATGTTGCTTCAAACTGTCTCGACTGACTAAAACGCCGATAACCTGGGGTAGCCAATCGAAGCATAATCTCTCCAAATGTTACTAATCTTTTCTGCATCGTAAAGCTCCTTAATATTTACCAATTAAACATTGTTCCATCTTCCTTACGATTGACCGGTAAATATGCTCGTTCGTAAGGGTATTTTTCTGCTATTTTTTCGTTAATATCGACACCTAAACCAGGTTCTTCACCAGGTTGCAAAAAACCGTCTTCAAAATAATAGCTATGTGGAAAGACATCGTCTGTTTCATCAGTATGCCGCATATACTCCTGTATTCCAAAATTGTTTATGGAAATATCCACTTGCAGAGATGCCGCTAAAGTAACAGGTGATAAATCGGTTGCACCATGAAATCCAGTTTTGATATGATAGATTGCTGCAAATGCTGCCATTTTAAGTATGGGAGTAATACCACCACCATGAACAACAGCCATACGCATAAAATCGACGAGTTGCTCTGTAATTATTTGATGCGCATCATAAATTGAATTAAATATTTCTCCTACCGCCAGTGGTGTCGTAGTATGATTTCGTACAAGTCGAAATCCTTGTTGCAATTCCTCTTCAAGAGCATCTTCTAACCAAAACAGGTGGTAAGGTTCCAGCTCTTTGCCTAAACGTCCGGCTTCGATGGGGGTTAAGCGATGGTGACAGTCATGTAACAAATGAAGTTCTTCCCCATAAATTTCCCGTAATTTATCAAATAGCTTTGGGACAAAATTCAGATATTTCTCTGTAGACCAATAATTTACCGGAGGCAAGCCTTTTTCGGCAGGTTCATAATACATTTTCTCTTTGGCTACGCCATACGTACTTTTCAATCCGGGTACCCCAGATTGAACCCGAATAGCTTTATAACCCAAGTCGATGTATTTTCCTACCTCTTCGATGGCCTCACTCAGATCAGCACCATTC
>DATFMK010000225.1:0-5354 GCA_035267005.1 Balneolales bacterium | reverse complement strand
GATCGTTTAGTAAGGATAAATTACCCGTTTTATCATCCCGTTTCATTGTCAGAATATGAGCATTCAATTCGCAAAAAATATAACTTACGGACAAATTAGGATGAAAAACCATGTGTCTCGGGCCATATCCGGGGGAAATTTTAATACCTTTACGTTTTTTTAGATTATTTAAAGGATGACACCAAATCGTGTCGCTTCCCAAATCACATACATACAACCATTTTCCATCCGGGGAAATAACTGCCTGATGAGCATGAGAAGATTCTTGCCGTTCTTTATTCGGACCATGACCTGAATAGGAAACCACTTGAATGGCCGATGAAAGTTTTTTGCCATCATACTTATATGTGGAAAGTTTACCATCAAAATAAGAAGATACAAAAATTCTTTCACCTTTTTGATCACAAGTAATGTGACAAGTTATGGTACCTTCCGATGGTTTTGTGGAGATTAAATTCAGCACACCTTCTTTGCTAATTGATAATGCTTTAACATCGCCCATAATAAACGGATGATCACAAGCGGCGAACAGAACATTCTTATCCGGACATTTTGCTAAATAAGAAGCATTAATGACTTCTTTACAAACAGCGGTTTGTCGTATCTTACCGGTATGCATATTTAAATGACATGTGATAATTCCTTCTCCATTGGCCTGCGGAGTGAAGTCTACTTTTTTGGAAATAGTCCCGACAAAAAATTGTAATAAATCGTTATCTGACATGGAATATTGATAATAAAAGATTGATGAATGAGTCCAATTAGTATTTAAATGTCAAAATAAGTTGATATTAATAATACGATAAATCAGTCATTCTGTTTACTGCCGGCAATTCTGATTCCCAAGCCACCGTCAATGCGAATCGGGCGGCCGGTTATAAAATCGGCTTTTTCACTGGCTACATAAAATATCAGATCAGCAATTTCTTCCGGTTTAGCAATACGTTTCGACAGGTGCATATCTTCACATTCTTTAATCACCTGATCAGGATCGGGCGATTCCTGTGCCGCATTTCGTAATAGAGGAGTGTCAACGCTGCCCGGACAAATCGCAACGGATCGTATAATGGGACTGTAGTCGACCGCTATACTTCGAACTAAACCTAACAGGGCACTTTTGGAAGTTGTATAGGCCGCCACCTTGTTTTGACTCATGAGGGCCTGAACACTCGCAACATCCACAACCACTCCTCGCTTATTTCTGAGCATGGAAGGGATACATTCGCGGGCGCAAATGAAATGGCTCTTAAGGTTAACATCCATCACTTTATCCCATAATTCATCTGTGGTTTCTGTAACCGTGCCATAGGGATTAATGCCGGCGTTGTTCACCAGCACTTCTATCTCACCAAATTGATCAATAGCATATTTAATTGCTTTTTTGACTTGATCGCTTTTAGAAACATCACATGAGATAAATAAACAGGCTTCACCAAGTTCATCTTTTAATTTTATCCCATTAACATCATCAATATCTGCAATAACAACGTTATATCCACCATCATAAAAGGCTCGTGCTGTTGCTGCTCCAATTCCTTTAGCTCCACCGGTAATGAAAACATGCTTTTTCTTTTCCATATAACTATCAATTAAAGTTGCATAGACCATCTGTGTAATGATTAAGGATGGGTTAATTACTGTATAAAATGGCTTTGTAAAACCAGGGATTTTGTTCAATATCAAAGTCTGAGTGACTTCGAAACCGTAGCATCCCGAATGTATTCGGGATTCGAGGATTCCGAAGTCGTGAAAATGCAGATATTGGGCAAAAGAACGGTTTTTCATAGCCTTCTATAAATAATTATCCATACGTTATTCTAAATAAAAAATAAAACTGAGAAATATAAATGTGTGAAGAGTTGGAATTCCGTTAGAAATGCGGTTATGTAAGAACCCCTGTCTCAATATTAAAAAGTGTTAAATAAATTCATGAATCTGATAGAATATGTGCTCCCTAAAGCATATATGTTATATTGATTTTATTGCAACGTATGACTATTACATGATTCTAAAAGAACAGTTTTACAAAGCCTTCTAATACAGGTGTCAAAAACAGAATGAATTCAATAAATGTTATAAAATTGACCTATCAAAGCCTGAGTGACTTCGGAACCGCAGCCTCCCGAATGCTTTCGGGATTCGAGGATTTCGAAGTTGCGAAAATGCAGATATTGGGCAAAAAAAGGTCTTGCATCGTCTTCTATGAATAGTCCTATTGAAGAATAATGATTCTAATAAAAGATTTTTTAAAAAGACTTGAAGTAGAATTGAAAAATAGATGTAACTAAAAATTGAGAGACACAATATTTATTATTTGGATTAAAGATATAAAATGAATTTAGACGGTAAACAGCTCGAATTTTCATTGTCATTATAATTAAAAATGGATTACAGTTCTATGAAACATCTAAAACGATATCTTATACCATTCGTGGTAGCGTTATTTCTCGTGATGGGAAATGGGGTTGCCGAAGCGCAGGTCCAGCCTGTGGATTATGTGAATCCTTTTATTGGAACAGGAGCCCGGAAGAGCACCAAACACGGCTGGGGACATGGCTTTACGTATCCCGGAGCAGTTGTGCCCTGGGGGATGGCTTCGGTGAGTCCGCATACCGCATTGGGTACGGAAAATGGCTATATTTATGGCAAACCATATCTGTACGGATTTGGTCATGTTCAGCTTAGCGGTGTGGGGTGCAGTGATCTGGGAAACGTGGTTGTGATGCCTACCATCGGGGCTATCCATACCACGCCCAAAACCTACAAATCGAAATATGGGGATGAAAAAGCCTCACCGGGATATTATGAAACAGTGCTCAAACCCAGTGGTATTGTTGCGCAGATGACCGCAACAACCCATACGGGTATCAGTTCTTATACCTTCCCGGCGAGCAATGGGCAGTCCAATATCCTGATTGATGCCTCGGTTACCGAAAACAGCAGTATGATGCCAGCTCTGGGTCATGTTAAAGTGGTCTCCAATGATGAGGTGGAAGGCTGGACGAAAGGCGGCCATTTTTGTGGAGCCCCGCATCAAACCCAAAAAGTGTATTTTGTAGCGAAATTCAGTAAAAAAGCGGTAAGTGACGGAACATGGATTGATAAACAGGTAACCCATGAAAAAGTGCAGTCCGGAAGAGGTGTGGGCGCATTTATGCGGTTTAATACCACCCAAAATGAGAAGATTTATGTGAAGGTTGGCGTTTCCTATGTAAGTATTGCCGATGCACGTCTGAACCTGAAGGCTGAGCAACCCGGATGGGATTTCACGGCCGTACGTGACAAGGCCCGGGCTTTATGGAATCATTATTTATCCCGGATACAGGTTCAGGGCGGGACCAAAGCCGAGAAGACGATGTTTTATACCGGACTGTATCATATGCTGATTCATCCAAGTAATTTCACTGATGTCAATGGGAATTATTTGACGATGGGTCATATGGGCATTGCCAAAGCCAAAAACTATACCCATTACGATGTCTACTCACTTTGGGATACTTATCGTGATGAGCATGTGTTCCTGACCCTGTTCTATCCGGACCGCGAACACGATATGGTCAAGTCGATGCTGGCGATGTATAAAGAAAGCGGCTGGCTTCCCAAATGGGAATTGGCCGGTGGCGAGACGTATGTGATGGTCGGAGATCCGGCGGCAAATGTGCTGGCTGAGACCTACCAAAACGGATTGCATAACTTCAACACCAAATTAGCTTACGCAGCGATGCGACATGAGGCGACCGACACGACCCACAATCCCATCCGTCCGGGTCTGAAGGAATATGAAACTAAACACTATATTCCCACCAATACCAAAGGCGTCTGGGGTTCGCTGTCGACCACACTGGAGTATAATCTGGCCGACTACTCGGATGCAACCATGGCTAAAGTGCTCGGACATGATCAGAATTATCAGAGGTTCATGAAACGTACTGAATACTTTAAGAACTTATGGGATCCCTCGATCGGGTTTTTACGGCCTAAAAAAGCCGATGGATCCTGGTATAAGCCTTTTAATCCGAATACGCCAAAGATGAACACAACCGGATTTGTTGAAGGTGATGCGTGGAATTATCTCTTCTTTGTACCAGATCATGTGCATGAATTGGCCAGCATGATGGGCGGAAAACATGCCTACATCCAAAAGCTGCAGAAGGCGATTAACGAACAAAAGTTTGTCCTCTATAATGAACCGGATATTGCCTATCCCTATTTGTTCACCTATTTCAATGGAGAATCCTGGCGGACACAAAAAGCCGTGCGGGAGAGTATGAAAGAAAATTATACACCGGGACCGGGCGGACTTCCGGGCAATGACGATTGCGGGGTGTTATCAGCCTGGTATGTGTTCAGTGCGATGGGCTTTTATCCGGCTGACCCGATCAGCGGGAAATTTCGACTGGGCAGTCCGGTCTTTGATAAAGTTACGATCCACTTGAATCAGAAGTATTATAAAGGTAAGACACTTGTAATCAAAGCCAATCATGCCTCGGATCGTAATATCTATGTACGTTCTGTAAGCCTGAATGGTCAGCCGTATCATAAAGCCTATATCACCCATCAGGGTATCGAACACGGTGGGACCTTAACGTTTGATATGTCGAATAGACATTAATGAAAACATAAATTCTATTCTATCACTTACTTAAGAGCCGGATATCACAGATGATGTCCGGCTCTTTTTATGTAATGGTGATATTACATTAATGTGAATTCGACACAAGCAATCAATTAAGCTTTTTGCAGTAGACGGTAGACCGTTGACGCAGGCCGTTTAGAAACAATGAAATATTTTATGTCATAAAATACTCATATCATTCTTTATATTAATGTGAGGGTCGTTTAAGCTTATAATCTATCTATTTAACGTGAATTCGATATAATTTTCTACTTGTTTTGTTTCCTATCCATGCTTGGAAGATCTCACACCCAAAAAGCGGGTTCGAGATGACGCCTTTGAGTGATATTTGGTAACCACCTACATTATCTACGTCCATTCGCGTCATTTCGATCGGAGAGAGAAATCTTAAAAGCAACCTATTCATTCCAAAATGCTGTTTTAAAGAGCTTTTTATCTCGAACTCACGTTATTTAATAAAATATAACTGCTAAATTAGATTATTTTGTGACCGCCGACCACAGACGACTGACGACAGAGAAACGCTATAATAGTAATTAATAATTATTTACTATTATAAATCGTATAAACAACGTGGGTACGAAATCCGAATCATGTTTTTAGCATCATACCGGGGCTCTGTCGTCGGTGGTCAGTCGTGTATCGTCAGGATATGTTATATGTTCAAAGGTTGAATTCTCATTATAATTAATAAAACTCGGCGATTCTTATCCAAACC
>DATFMK010000224.1:0-2034 GCA_035267005.1 Balneolales bacterium | reverse complement strand
GTCTGGTACCGCGCACGTTCCGGGAAAGCCCTGGTCGGCAATCACGCCCTGGAAGAAAAATATAATCTGGAAGACGCGTTGGTGATTTCTGAATTTATGAATGTGTTTATCAATAATGCTAATGTCGTAAAAATGGCCAATCTCGCTCAGTTGGTGAATGTTATTGCACCGATTTTTACAAGCAAGACCGGGATGTACAAGCAAACGATCTATTATCCTTTTCAATTGTTTGCAGAACACGATCATGGAGTAGCTTTAAAACCGTATGTTCGCTGTAAAACGTATAATACCAATAAGTTCGTGATCGGGATCAATGAACGGAAGAAACAGTTGAATAATGTTCCCTATCTCGATGTTTCCTCTACCTATAATAAGGGACAAGTGGTCATCAATGTGGTGAACAGGAACAAGGATAAATCCATAAAAACGAATATAATTTCGGAAACGGGTCATTTTAAAGGTCATTTTAAAGTGTATCAAATAGATGGTCCCAATATTAAATCAAAAAACGATTTCAATCATACTTCGGTGAAGACGGAAGAAAAGCACGGATTTAATTCGAATGGTCAAAAGTTTACGTATTCTTTTCCACCACATTCCTTTACAATGCTTATTGGCCATATTTCAAGGAAATGACTAAGCTATTGATGGTCAGGTTATTAGAAGATAACAGGAGCCCTCTGATAATATGTTGAAATATCATATGCTCCATAGGGAAAAACAAGTCGTGTCCGGTTATTTACTGCCGGTCATGGCTTGTTTTGTATTTATGATGATAATCGTAGGGTTGGGATATAAAAGAGCAAACGCTCAGACACGATCCGGTAATCATTCAATCACGAAAAGCCGCGATACGTTAAATCCCGGTATTTCAGATTATTATCAGAAAATCGCAGCATTTAAAGATCATCTAGAATGGGGTTCTCATAATGTTCATGATCCTACCGTTATAAAGGCCGGGAAATGGTTTTATCTCTATTCCACGGATGCGGCATACGGACGCCGAAACCTGAAGCGGGTAGGGATACAGGTCAGAAGGTCAAAAGATTTGATTCATTGGCAATTTCTGGGATGGGCGTTCAATGGAATACCTGAAAAGGCGCGGAAATTTGTTACCAAACAAAATCATGGAAAAAAGCCCCGTAATATTTGGGCGCCATTTATAATGAAAGTCGGTAAGCAGTACCGGCTTTATTACGCGGTATCCGTATTTGGTAGCCGGGCTTCGTACGTTGGACTGGCAACAAGTGAATCTCCGCAGGGGCCATGGAAACAGCAGGGAAGTGTCGTTAAAACAACCAAAGCTGATTCTATGAACGCGATTGATCCATCGGTTGTCGTGAATCCCCAAAATGGTACCTACTGGATGTCTTATGGTTCATACTTCGGCGGTATTTTCATGATTCAACTCAATCCGTCAACAGGAATGGCTGTGAAACCGGGCGATAAAGGACACCGCATCGCTTTCCGCCTTAAAAAGGGAAATTCAATTGAAGGCTCGGATCTGTTATATAATCCCCAATTGAAAAAATATTATTTATTTATTTCCTATGGTTGGTTAGGGAGTTCCTATAATGTACGGGTTGGCCGGGCTAATCGGCCTCAGGGACCCTATTATGATTTTGATGGTAAAAATATGGCGGATGTCGGAAATGATGTACCAAGAATTACAGCGGAATATAAATTCGACCACAGTTCCGGATGGCAGGGTTTTGGCGGCAGTTGTTCGCTGAGAATTGGCAACAAATATTTTTATCTGAGTCAGGCACGCCCTGCGTCGCATCATCATATGATGGATCTGCATGTCCATAAAATGGTTTTTACCCTCGGTGGCTGGCCGGTTATATCACCGGAACGATATGACGATGTCCCACAGGAAACGTTGACTCCCGATTCCCTTGATGGCAATTGGGAGTACATTGTTCTCAACAAAACAAAATCTCTGAATGTATCACGGCATATTCAATTGCTTGCAGATGGTATGATATCGGGTGGCTCCTCTCATTCAAAATGGTCATTCGATAATGGGATATT
>DATFMK010000223.1:0-3191 GCA_035267005.1 Balneolales bacterium | reverse complement strand
TATGCAAAACCGTTCTTTTGCCCAATATCTTCATTTTCGCGACTTCGAAATCCTCACATCCCGAAAGCATTCGGGATGCTGTGGTTCCGAAGTCGCTCAAGCTTTGATCTTGAACAAAATCCCTGGTTTTGCAAAGCCTTCTAATGAAACTCCCGGTCTTGCAAAGATTTTCTGCAGATGAATATAATTTTTTAAAAGAATCTGTATAGAGAATGATGATGGATAGTAAACCCAATAATCCCATACATCCATCTAAATATCAATAAAATATAGATATGATCAAAACAAAATCAATCAATTGGATGGTTGTTTAACCGATTGACCGTTTTTCTCTTTTTGGCTTTGTTGATATTCCCGGATCAGGCGATCTCGTTTTTTTAGTCCGCTCTTTATACCTAAGAAGGAACCAAGTAATCCGGCAACCGCCAATACTACAAAAAGCAGAGGCATGGCACTTCGAACACCGGCTTGTGGCTGAAAAAAGATGTAGAGCATGGTGGGAACGACCAGTAATAGTCCTAAAACGTAAGGGAAATTAACACCTTTCATGGCTTTTGCATCGAAACGTTTGGCAATAGCATAAGCCATGTTTCCATAGATGATAAAAAATCCGGCAAGAGCAATGACACTAATGATTCCTTGTGACTGCACAAACCTGAAAAGCTGATGGGTAAACAGGTAAATAGCAATCCCAATCATTGTGCTGAAAGTTGCGTATGCAAAAACGCGTGGTCCGTTTTCCATGGTTGAGTTAAGCTTATATTAATAAGTTTGCAGAAAAGTTAAATTAACGAATATTTGTTAGAAAAGCGTATAGAAATCGATATTATTTATTCATTTGGAAATTACTTAACCCGGATTATTCACCAAGAAATTTAGTCGTGATCAAGGTGAAATTAAAAATGTGCATGAAACGTACAGTGGTACATTGATTAAGCATTTTTAAATTCAACGCAGAGCACGGTAAAATTTCGCAGCTCTTTTTAGATTCTTCAAATTTGAGGTAAGCGTTATTATTTACAAGATATTGTTTATCAGGATGTTATTTATTGATTCTTGTAGTTAAAGTGAATAATTCGGGCTAAAAAAAACAATGCTCCCTCCCGGTGCCGTCCTGATCTCATGAACCTTGCGGAATGTCCCGAACGCATCGAGAATGACGCTACATTCCAACGGATTTGCAATCGAACTCACATCACTACGGATGCTTGGTGATCCAGTGTTGTGGATTCACATTTCGGTTCCCATCACGAATCATGAAGAAAACGACATCGCCTTTTGCTGAATATTTATCACCGCTTAGACCGATGAGATCACCTTTATGGACAATCATATTTTTATGGACGTATACTTTACTCAAATTGCCATAAACGGTTTTATATTTTCCGTGATTCACAAATACCAGATTGTCAAAGCCGGTAAGCGGTTTAACCGCGAAAACGTATCCATCACTGACTGCATGCACCTGCGATTGTGGCTTTGTTGTGATTTCAATGCCAAGATTGGTAATCCGTGTATCATAAATCGGATTGATCTTGGTCCCAAAATGAGCAGTAATAACTCCATTTTTAACAGGCCAGGGCAGTTTTCCTCGCTCTGATGAGAATTCCGTGTCAAATTTATCCAATTGAGCATCGGTAACAGTGGTAGTATTCAGGGGGCGGCTGTAACGGGCTACTTCTTCCCGGCGTTTAGCGGCATCTTTGATTTTTTTAGCGGCTGCAAGCAATCGTCTTCGTTTAGCTTCCATTTTGCTCATGTGTTTTTCCTGAGACCGGCGTACGCTTTCTTCGCGTTTTATCAATTCGGAAAGCGTATTATTCAAGTTGTTAACCTGATCCCGGGTTTTGTGCAGTATCGCCTTCAGACTTTTCCTGTGATGGCGAAGCTGATTAATAAGATCGGAGCGTTTCTTAATTTTATCACGAAGAGCTTCTCGTTCGCTTTGCGTTTCCGCGATAATCTTCGACTTCTTCGCTTTAGATTGTTTTAGATTGCTTTCTTTCTGCTTCAGGTCGGCCTGCGCTTTTTTAATGCCATTGGCCTGATGTTGACGATAAAGCTCGAATTTCCTCAAATAATAAGAACGGATCAGCATCTGATTAAAGGAATGGCTTGTCAGGATCAATGCTAATTCTGAAGTACGGCCATGCATGTACAGGTATCGTAATGTGTGCTTATAATTGGTGATTAGTTTTTTGAGGTCTTTTTCCTTGGCACGATACGACTCTTCGGTGACCTTTATTTCATCTTCAACTTCTTTACGTTCTTTTTCCTGTTTCTTAATGACTGCGCTGCGAAGGGCGATTTCCTTTTTCAGATTATCATACTCTTTTTTAAGATCCGAGAATTTTTTTTCAGTTTCGGATATTTTGTTCTGATAGGATGTTATCTGTTGATTTAACTGATCAATTTCCGTCCGTGTTTTCTTTTGCTTCTCCTGCAGCTCCTTCCGCGTCTTTTCGTAGTCCTGCGCATGAGCAGTCTGAAAAGTACTCAGAAAAAAAAGAAGTAGTAATACAGATCCCGCATATTTTATCAGCAAGTAGCCGATTCTTTTCATAAGTGTTGAACGGTTAAATGTGCCGGCAGATCGATCTTAAAATTCGGATGCTTCGGATTAATAGTTAATGATTGGATAAGTAAAAAGATATTGGATTTCTTATCGGAACTCAATATTTGAATTTTACGGGGCAAATGATACCCATCAATTTCAGCATATCCATCGAAGATGATTGTTGCGTATTCTGAGTGAAATCCCTTTGGATATTCTATTTTACGTAATAAAAAATCTTTTTTACCCAGAATAATACGGGTACCGTTCCGGTAGGTAATGGCGTAATAATCAGGACTTTCATACACACTTTGGGCATGCAATTGGCCTAAATGAGGAGAAATAACATCTACCGGATTTATCGGCAACAGTCCGTTGAGATATACATAACTGTATTCCCTTATAGACATTTTTCGGGCATATTTATCAATTTTATTGTAAACGAGTGCGGAATCTTTGTTGAAGTACAGTTCTCCGCCTTCAATGCCGAGACTGTTTTTAAATGTAAATTTACTTTGTTTACGATCAGAAACGAAATAGATAGTTCCACGTTGATAGTGATTGGGCTGACTGATCTGAATCCGCGCTTTGCCGGTTATAGATTCTAAACTGTCAGTATAAACGGGAATTTTTGATT
>DATFMK010000222.1:0-2115 GCA_035267005.1 Balneolales bacterium | reverse complement strand
TATACGATGGCAAATTAAAGTTCAATATTTTTTGTGTTTAGTCGCATTCCGGAAACCTATTTTTTTATGCTCTTAACGCGTCTTTTCTTTGCCTTTGTTTTCGGTTTAGTGTTCAGTCTTTCTTTCAGTTTCTCAGACCATTTGAACGTGACGACCTTTCGAGGTGCCAGAATCATATCTTTTCCAGTGGCTGGGTTTCTGCCTTTACGTTTGGCTTTTTGTTTTACGCTAAATTTACCGAAGCCTGAAATCAATACATCATCGCCAGACGCCAGAGATTGTTTGATTAGCTCCAGCAATGTCTCGACGGTTTCAATGGATTTTTTCCGGGTGAAGCCGATGGCCTCGACTACGGCTTCGACAATGTGGGCTTTGATGAGTGTGCCGGATAGCGGCATGGTGGGGGCTTCCTTTCATTCGGAGACCCCAGATTAACGGTAAGGGATTGATTTGTCAATTTAAAATATAAACACTCGATGATGATCTCACGCTACCAGAACGCTGCAGAATGGAAAGAAATGACAATCAGAAGGCTGTTATTGGGGTTGTGGAATGCGCGGCAGGGTGGGACAAAGAACCGCGTCAAATGTACAAGGGCAATAGCTTTTTCAGCAATCAAGCCCCATTTCGATCGGACAAACCAATCCAAAATAAT
This sequence comes from Balneolales bacterium, assembly GCA_035267005.1. Classification (GTDB taxonomy): domain Bacteria; phylum Bacteroidota; class Rhodothermia; order Balneolales; family DATFMH01; genus DATFMH01. Next base: position 1,460 of record DATFMK010000222.1, on the reverse strand, counting down.
GATGGAATCAAATTGTTAAGATTTGCTGAACAAAACGACAGAAACACAAAAAATTAAAGGGGATCGAAAACTATATGCATTACGCTGGAGAAATGCAGCCTCCTGCAGCTACGGTTCAACTTAATAGAGTTGATTATCCATTGGTCCCGATTCCGGGACAAATAAAAATTCTTTTCTTTTTGCCTTGTCCAAGTAGCTTAGATAGTAAGCTTGTCTATCATCGGGTTTATTATCGTCGCTCTTTATATTGTTAATTGATCGCTCAACAGTGCCAGTTACTACATTTACAGCAGGGCTAACAAAACCTTTTGGAATTCCTTCTTTTTTATTACCCATTGTGGCTCACCTCCCTAATTGGTTTGCCAACTTTCTTTTCTGGCTTTCCAATAAGTTAAGGATGAAACTAACACAAACAAGTCTATCCGCACAAAAGTTGAGAGTTCTTTGCAAAAAGGAATCGCCGTTATTTGAAACCTAACAAAATGATTTTATTAATAAGATGCAAGTTTTTAACTTTGTGGAGGTTTTTGGGGGTCGGTGAAGAGAGCCTCAACGGGCGATTACGAGCCCGTTAATTTTGTAACCTACATAACGCACTATCCATACCAAAGATAAGAACTTGCTTTAATTCAATTCCTTTCACCTCCTTTCTTTGCCGATGCCTCAACCTTTCGGTTTTCTTCAGGATGAAAAGTTTGTGTCGCTGGCTCCAAATTCCTTAAGGATATAGGCAATCAAGCATCATGCCAAAAAGTAACAAAAAAGCAAAAAAAATTTTATATGACAGATATTATTATTAAAATTTAATATTTTATTTTGCTTTTCACTTTTTTTCCAATTAGTAAAATGTATGAAATTCCATGCATACTGCCTTTCCAAGTTGCACATTTCTGCAACTAATCGGAAAAATTTAAGGGCCGAAAATCCTGTACATCATCAATCTCCCCTTACTGAGCTACCATTTAAATTCAGTAATTTCGCAAGCCCTCTATGCCCCTCTATTTTGCTAACGGATAGAAGTATGTTTTTTATCCATACCTATTTATCATGCTGAATAATGACAAAAGCATCAGGGAGCAGTTGGTAGGAAGTTGATTTAGTTTCAAACAGTTACATTGGTTCCTGTTCGCGAATACGATAAAAACAACCTGGATAACATTCCACTATAATAGGATAATTAGGTGGGATTATAAGAAACAAAGCTATTGAAGGGATTGTAATTGCTTTAGAAACCCATTTGGTAAGAATTTATCTTTAGCAAGGACCATTGCGTTAAACCTTACCGTCAAACCAGAATGTTCCAAATTAACATAAATCGAGATTATCCAGAATCCGGCAAAATTAATGATATGCTCTAAATCAGCCCTAAATTTGACAGACTCCCGGCGGTAGATTTCTTGCCACTATCTAGAATTCACAATAATATCAGATACTAAACTGATATCATCACGTTTTTCATG
>DATFMK010000221.1:0-3549 GCA_035267005.1 Balneolales bacterium | reverse complement strand
AGCTTTCTTGTACTTCCATTACTTTATATTTTTTATTTAAGAGAGAGATAAAAGAAAAGAAAATATCCTTATGTTAAGGGAGAATAAGATTAATGATTATGCAATTTAAACCATATACTTATATATAGGATCAATTATACTTTTGTAATTGCTGAAAAAGCATTTCTCTACAAATAAAAATTATCGGACAGCATTTGTAATGCACATAATATTTTCATCATCTATTGTATGTGTGCAATACTTTAAGTTAAAGTCTGAAATATTTTACACCTAAACCCTATTTTATCGGCTCAAGCTGTACGGTAAAATGCCTCAGGACATTCGATTGTGAGACAACTTTATAACCCGTTAAGTGATCTCTTTGATTATATACCGAGATGATAATTTCCGCCAGGTAATCTACATGACTTTGTGTATATACTCGTCGTGGAAATGCTAAACGAACCAATTCCAGTGATGCCGGTTTTTCCGTTCCGTCCGGCTGCATACCGAACATAATACTTCCGATCTCAACTCCGCGAACTCCGCCTAATAAATAAAGCGCATTATTCAGTGACCATGCTGGATATTGCAGGGGAGGAATATGAGGAAGCATCTCTTTAGCATCAATATAGATTGCATGTCCACCTGTAGGTTGCACAATAGGTACACCGGCTGAAGTCAGTTTGTCCCCCAGATAAGAAATCGTTCGAATACGGTATCGGAGATATTTTTCATCGACAGCTTCGTATAGACCTTTTGCGATAGCTTCCATATCGTAACCGGCCATACCGCCGTATGTTGGAAAACCTTCCGTCAAAATCTCCAGACTACGACATTTTTTAGCTAATTCCGGATTATCGAGAGCCAAAAAGCCCCCGATATTGGTCATCCCATCTTTTTTTGCACTCATGGTACAACCGTCAGCATGATCGAACATTTCCCTCGCGATGTCTATGGGGGATTTATCTTCATATCCCTTTTCTCTCGTTTTTATGAACCAGGCATTTTCTGCAAAACGGCAGGCGTCCAAAAAGAATGGAATATCGTATTCGTGAGCAAGATCAGATGTATTGCGAATATTCTCCATGCTAACCGGCTGACCACCACCTGAGTTGTTCGTTATCGTCATCATAATGACCGGTATGCGGTCCGGGCCAACTTCCTCAATCGTCTTTTTTAAAGTCTCCAAATCCATATTCCCTTTGAAGGGATGTTGTAACCCGGGTTGGTGTCCCTCAGGAATGACCAAATCCCATGCTTCGGCACCGGCGTGTTCAATATGGGCACGGGTTGTATCAAAATGCGTGTTGCTTGGGATGATATCTCCGGGTTTGGCAATCGTAGTGAACAATATATTTTCAGCGGCTCGTCCCTGATGTGTCGGGATCACATGGGCAAAACCGGTAATATCCTGAACAGCATCTTCAAATTTATAATAGGAAGAAGAGCCTGCGTATGACTCATCGCTGGCTAACATTGCAGACCACTGCTCTTTCGACATGGCCCCGGTTCCGCTATCAGTAAGTAAATCGATTAGTATATTATCAGCTTTCAATAAAAAGGGATTATAACCGGCTTGTTTTAATAGTACTTCGCGTTCTTCCATTGTGGTAAAATGCATGGATTCAACCGATCGTATACGAAAGGGTTCAATAATAATGTCTGTATGAAACGGCTTTAATCTCATAGCCTCTCCTGAAATTTTTATAATTTGCTTTAAATAATTTTGATGACGTAGTATAATTCTCTTTAAAATGGTGAAAGAAGGCTATGCAAAACCGCCCTATTGCCCAATCTCTGCATTTTCGCGACTTCAAACTCCTCTAATATAGTTAATATGCAACGGTTTCGAAGTAACTCAGGCTTTAATATTGAACAAAAGCCCTGGTTTTGCAAAGCCTTCTAAAAAAGCGGTTCCATAAATATGCTGAAAATTAGGAAAAATAGTAAGTCGAAAAAGAAGTTTCTATAATTTTCAGTTGTACAATTAGCGAAAGTGTCCAAGTTCTATATTAGCTAATATTCCGCCAATAGATTCATGCTTGTTGAGATTAGCAAAAACATTGAATCCGATACCAATAAATGAAAATGGAGTATACATTATCTGAGATTCAATTGGGAAACCAAATTCACCGCTTGCATGTTTTTCCTCATAGATTCTCATGAAATATTCATTTTTGATATAATTTCCACGTCGAGTACCACCTGTCATGCTTATACCCGCAGAGAAGGTAACCATAAAAATATTTGATCTGATATACCGTCCATACAATAATCCCAATTCCCATTGACTTTCAGGAGGATATTTTCTGAAGAATGAGCTCTCTTTCAACTCATCATTATACAAATATCTCGCAGATATTAAACTTTTATTTAGAAATAGGTTGACATTGAAACCGTAGGCCAATCCTAAGGTGCTAAATCCAAGTCCGCCGTTGAACCAAAAATATGGAGGGTTACTGCTTATCTTATTTATTTGAGCAAATAAACTGAAGTAGGGAATAATGAGGAATGAAATCAGTAAAATAAAATGACGTGGTACATAATGATGTAACATTTCTTGAAATTCTCTCTTGTGTGATTCGCTAAATCATTAATAATACTATTATTAAGTTACTGGTATTAACTGAATTAAGTGCTTAATATGAATAATATAATCTAAGGTTTTATGTATCGATATTTGTATATTTTCAAGCACTTAAACCACTTCCTTTCAAATCACCAAATTACAAAGTAAGCGCTTTTTTAAGGCATATGACACAATAAAAGACTTGATTATCTTAAATCTTCCATATATGTTAAAATCATCTTCTATTAATAATTTGATTGTTTGTATAATTGATTATCGTAAAATGACTTGCGATATCTTTTTTATAAATAATGAGATCCAGTTCCGGTGAACTGATATTTTTTCTATTATTCTATTTTGGAGATCTTTTATATTAGAAGCCGGGGCTGGATATTTTTTGAGAGATGACGTTACAAATTCATAATATTAATATTATCCACTTCTTTTTAAGTATTATCGCTGATAATATCCGAGTTAGTCCCCATGCCTATCCACCTGCTTAAGGTAGCATTTCAATTCCCAAAAAATACATCTAAACGATTTTCAAACAAACTTTTAAAAGCAAGGTATACTATGAGTAATCAAAAGAGAAAAAGATCCTGGGCGGAACCCTATAAAATAAAAATGGTAGAACCGGTTCGCATTATATCGAGAGAAGATCGGGAAAAAGCGATTAAAGAAGCAGGCTACAACACTTTTTTGTTAAAATCACGAGATGTTTATATCGATTTATTGACGGATAGCGGAACATCCGCCATGAGTGACCGTCAATGGGCCGGTATGATGATGGGGGATGAAGCTTATGCCGGAAGTGAAAATTTTTATCATCTTGAAGAGGCTGTTCGAAAATACTACGGTTATAATTATGTGGTGCCAACGCATCAGGGACGCGGGGCAGAGCATATCATATCACAGATCATGATTAAGGAAGGGGATTTTATTCCTGGCAATATGTATTTTACCACTACGAAACTGCATCAGGAACTGGCAGGCGGCAC
>DATFMK010000220.1:0-4291 GCA_035267005.1 Balneolales bacterium | reverse complement strand
TTGATGAAGTGAAATTTGCCTTGGATGAAGGTGCCGATGAAATCGATATGGTTATTTCAAGAGGGAAATTCCTCTCAGGAGAATATCAATATGTTGCTGATGAAATCGCTCAGATCAAAGAAACTTGTGGTGAAAAGCATTTGAAAGTAATCCTGGAGACCGGTGAATTGCAGACACTTGATAATGTCCGTAAAGCCAGTGACATCGCTATGTATTCCGGCGCGGATTTCATCAAGACATCGACTGGAAAAGTTAAGCCAGCGGCTACCATGCCGGTCACCTTGGTAATGCTGGAAGCTATTCGGGATTTTTATTTCAAAAACGGACACAAAGTCGGGATGAAGCCTGCAGGGGGTATACGCGATGCCAAAACCGCTTTAAAATATTTGGTCATGGTAAAAGAGACGCTTGGTGCAGAATGGCTGAATAACGATTATTTTCGGTTTGGTGCCAGTTCGTTAGCCAATGACTTACTGATGCAAATTATCAAACAAGAAACCGGAGTTTATCAGTCCGGAGATTATTTTTCCATCGATTAATTAAGTAACGCTTATTTTTGCGCTATAATCTGCGAAAATCTGTGGCTTAAAAATTGAAAAGAACTTTATTTCATGATAGAAGAAGAGAAAAAACATAAAGCACGACTCGATTTCCATTCCATATGGGAATATTCACCGGCACCTGAAAGTTCAGATCATATTCAACTGAAGGAGCAATACGAATTATTCATTAATGGAGCATTCGTAGCACCAGAGCAAGGAGAATATTTCGACACGATAAACCCGGCTAAAGAAGAAAAACTTTCTTCAGTCGCTTTGGCAACAGAAGCGGATATCGACAAAGCGGTTAAATCGGCGCGTAATGCTTACAAAAAGTATTGGTCGAAGCTTTCAAACAGAGATCGTGGAAAATATATTTTTCGAATAGCACGACTCATTCAGGAGCGGGCAAGAGAATTTGCAGTGATTGAATCGCTCGATGGCGGTAAACCTATCCGGGAATCCCGGGACGTGGATATTCCTTTGGCTGCCGCACATTTCTTTTATTATGCCGGATGGGCGGATAAGCTTAAATATGCTTTCCCGGGAAGAGATCCCATGCCGCTTGGAGTGGCCGGACAAATTATCCCCTGGAATTTTCCTTTACTGATGGCTGCCTGGAAAATTGCTCCGGCTTTGGCAACCGGTAATACCGTTGTCATCAAACCGGCGGAAACGACTCCCCTTACTGCTTTAAAACTGGCGGAAATCATTCAGGAAGCGGATTTACCTCCCGGAGTCGTGAATATCGTTACCGGTGCTGGAAAGACAGGAGAAGCCATTGTTCAGCATCCTGATGTTAATAAAATTGCTTTTACCGGTTCTACGCAAGTGGGCAAAATCATTCAAAAATCATTGGCCGGTACCGACAAGAAATACTCGCTTGAGCTTGGTGGAAAAGGAGCCAATATCATCTACGAGGATGCCGCTATTGATCAGGCTGTTGAAGGGATCATAAACGCTATTTTCTTTAATCAGGGACATGTTTGCTGTGCCGGATCCCGCCTGTTTGTGCAGGAAAGTGTAGCTGATGAGGTCATCAGTAAGTTAAAAGACCGGATGGATACTTTAATCGTTGGCGATCCTTTGGATAAAAATACGGATATAGGTGCCATCAATTCGAAAGCCCAACTAAATAAGATTAATGAGCTCATAGAATCAGGGCTTAATGAAGGTGCTGAAATTTATCAATTAGAGTGTGATTTACCGGGTCAGGGATACTGGTGCCGGCCTACACTTTTCCAGGAAGTCTCGCAATCGCATCGCATCGTTCAGGAAGAGATTTTTGGTCCTGTATTAACCATTCAAACCTTCCGCACACCCGAAGAAGTCATCAAAAAAGCCAATAATACTCCCTACGGATTATCTGGTGGACTATGGACGGATAAAGGATCGAAAATTTTCCAAACCGGAAGTAAACTCAGAGCCGGCGTCGTCTGGTCGAACACGTTCAATAAATTTGACGCGACCTCTCCTTTTGGAGGTTACAAAGAGAGCGGAATGGGCCGCGAAGGTGGATTACACGGACTTTTACCCTATTTGGAGTTGCAATAATGAGTAACAGAGTTAACATTTTGAAAACATACAAATTATACATCAACGGTGCTTTTCCCAGAACCGAATCGGGCCGTTATTTCATCATCAAAGATAAATCCGGTAAACAATTAGCCAATATGTGCCGGGCATCCCGTAAGGATTTTCGTAATGCTGTCGTTGCCGCCCGTAAGGCTTCTGATGGTTGGTCAAGTCGCTCTGCTTATAACCGCGGACAAATTCTCTATCGCGTAGGGGAATTGATGGAAGGAAGAAAAGAACAATTTGTGGATGAACTGACGGCACGGGGATACTCGAAAAGTAAAGCTGAGAAAGAAGTGGAAGCTTCAATCGATCGTTTCATTTATTATGCCGGGTGGTCAGATAAATATCAGCAAATTTTTGGAACCGTAAATCCTGTCGCTTCCTCTCATTTCAATTTCTCCATGCCTGAGCCAACAGGTGTAGTGGCCGTCATTGCTCCCGATGATCAACCGTTAATAAGTTTGTCAACCATGATAGCATCCGTCATTGTGGGTGGAAATACCGGAATTTTTCTGTCTTCGGAAACACAACCCATAACTGCAATTACCCTGGCAGAAGTCCTGAATTCTTCAGATGTGCCGGCAGGTGTTGTAAACATTCTTACGGGATTCAAAGAGGAACTTATCACTCATTTTTCATCTCATATGGATGTTAATTCGATCTGGTATTCAGGGACCGATCAAAATGCAAAAAAAACGATTCAGGAAAAGGCCTCTTTAAATGTTAAGAGAACCCATTTTAAAAATTTTATAGATTGGATGAGTGATGATGCGGAAAATCCCTATCTTATTTTAGATTTTCAGGAAATAAAAACGACATGGCACCCCGTTGGGATATAGAGCACTATGTAGCTGTGCTTCTCGTTATAACTAAAAAACGAAACTAATTGTTAATGATCTCCACATTAAAAAAATACGGATATTTATTTTCATCCTTGATCTTCATTTTGCTACTGATTTCGGGATGTTCTTCCTCAAAAAAAGTGGAGAAGACCGTCTCGGAGATAAAAAAAAGTGAGCAAAAAGTACAGGCAGAAAAAACGGCCTCATTTATAAGTGGCGTTAATCTTGCTGATTATCGGACAAAACTCAGCGATATTTATTCTACGATGAATAATAAAGTTCCGGACGCATTTAAACCACTCCCTTCCCAAAAAGAACATATCGTGAGTAATTCGGGGTACCGTGTTCAAATTATCTCAACAGATAATAAGGATAAGGCGGAGGATGTCCTTCATAAGTTTAACGATTGGATCTTTGAACAAAACGATATCACCTATAAAGCGATGGCTTATATTATCTTCAAACAACCTTACTATCGGGTTCAGATTGGTGATTTTCTAAGCAAAAAAAACGCCATAAAATATTCCCGAAAAGTAAAAAGGAAATATCCCGGCGCCTGGATTGTGCAAGATAAGATCAATCCTAATATGACACCGGCAAAAATGGAGAAAGATAACAACAATAAAAATAATGGGAATTGAGTGAATCTGAGATTCTGCTGAAAATCTATTTTCTTATTACATCCGCTCTGCAGTTTAATGGAATTTGAGTTCTCTTATTGTCTCAAAAAAATATTACAATTCCAAGTGGCTTCTCCCTATCCACTAACAACGTCTTTCCGGGCTCCGACCCGGAATCTCGCTATTGATGGCTTTGAGCATTTTTCGTTCCTCTATGGTTACCTGTTTTGAGGCAAATGGATACGGTTTGTAAGTAATGTCAACGCTTTGGTTGGATCCTGAATCCAGTTCAGGATGACGTCGTTTTGGAGTGCTGAAAATACTTGTAAACCAAATACATATTACAGTCCATATTTCCATCTCAAGACCTCATGCCCGACTCCGATCGGGCATCCACTTACATGTTGTAAAAACTTATCAATGGATGAGTCTTCTCTAAAAAGGTGTTTTTGCCTAAAAAAAGTGTTGAATATGGCTCAAAATCAAGGCCTAAAAATCAATTTTAGGACTTTTTAGAGCGAACTCATGGATTAAAAGCAACAAACCATTCCCAAAAGACGTCATTCCGGGCTCCGCAGACTGTAATGTACCTTAAATAATTTAGGTGCTTCGCGCAATAACGCACTGCTTATCCACTCTCAATCTCACCCTTTCCCGGATAAATCCGCGACAGGGAGAGAGGCACAGTAATAAAACTCAGTGACAAAAAGTT
>DATFMK010000219.1:0-5039 GCA_035267005.1 Balneolales bacterium | reverse complement strand
ACGCGTTTCTAAATATTGGCCGGAATTCGGTCAAAATGGAAAAGGAGCAATAACGGTTCGCCAGCTTTTAGCTCATCAAGCCGGATTATTTGCTTTCAATGAGCCGGTTGACCTCGATATAGTTAAGGATTTGGATCAATTGGCTGTTGTATTGGCACGTCAGAAACCGGCATGGAAACCTGGGGCACGGCAGGCTTACCACGCCCTCACCCTTGGATTTTATGAAGGGGAATTGGTACAGCGGATTGATCCGAAGCATCGAAGTCTGGGACAATTCTTTCAGGATGAAATCGCCTCTCCTCTCGGAATTGATTTCTATATCGGCTTACCTGAGTCAATTCCAAACTCACGGCTTGCAGTTCTTGCGAATCCGAGTCCGGTAGAAATGCTGTTTGGTTTTCCGATCCGGTTTTCATTATCCGCATTTAATCCTCATTCGAATATTTACCGGGCACTTATGGTGAATCCCGGAACAGGAATACTACATGATAACAAACACATTTATTCCCGAAATCTTGAAGTCCCTTCCGGTGGCGGTATCGGGACAGCCCGTGCGATAGCACGAGCTTACAGTGAATTTGCAACCGGCGATCAGGTTTTACAACTAAATCATGAAACACTGGAAGCCTTAGCGGCACCGGCTATTCCCTCGGAACGCGGGTTTTATGATGAATGTATGAAAGGAGAAGTACGATTTTCACTTGGTTTCATGAAACCAAATCCATCATGGTCATTCGGAAGTAATCGTTCATTTGGATCACCCGGATCAGGTGGATCGCTTGGCTTTGCTGACCCTGAAAATGATATTGGATATGCTTATGTCACTAATCAAATGAGTACAAAACTTACCGGCGATCCCCGCGATGAAGCCATGCGAAAAGCCGTGTACGCAATCATTCAGAATAATCCTAAAAATTAGCTGTCCAAGGAATATTATGGATTTTGCCATACTTAAAAATTTAAAAAAATGGTCCGCTCAAAAAGTGATTCCAAAAACTTTAATCTTTTGCGGATTACTCTCCTCTCTTTTATATGTGGCTATGAATGTAATGATCCCTATGCAATGGGATGGATATAGCGTCTTTAGTCAAACCGTAAGTGAATTATCTGCTATTGGTGCGCCAACAAGACCACTTTGGGTAAAACTCGGTATTATTTATACCCTACTGATGACTGCCTTCGGTTTTGGTGTCTGGTTATCCGCTTCTAAAAACCGAAAACTAAGGATTGTTGGGGGTTTGGCAATCGCTTTTGGACTTATCGGACTTTTCTGGCCCCCCATGCACCTTCGCGGCACCATATACACCATAACCGATACCTTGCATATTGTATTTGCAATGGTGGAATTACTCCTCATGATACTTATGATTTCATTTGGTGCCACGGCACTCGGCCGTCGATTTAAAATCTACTCTTTTCTCACACTACTAATCTTTGTCATTTTTGGCATATTAACCGGAATGGAAGCTCCCAACATCGCTGTAAATCAACCGACTCCATGGATTGGGTTATGGGAGCGCATTAACATGGCTGCTTTTTTGTTATGGGTTGCATTACTTTCCGTTTTATTATTAAAAATGGGGAAATCAAAATGAAAAATATACCGGAATCAGTTACCCGTTTTCTTCGGGGAAAAAGAATTGCAGTAGCGGGAGTTTCGAGACATGGAGACGTTGCGGCCAATGCCGTTTTCAAAAAACTAAAAAATTGTGGTTATGATGTATTTCCCATCAACCCCAATGTGGAAACCGTTGAAGGTGTCCCTTGTTATCCTGACCTTGCTTCTGTACCCGCTGAGCTTGACGGTGTGGTTATCGCTACACATCCCAATATTTCAGCGTCTATTGTCCGTCAGTGCAAGGAACAAGGTATTACAAAAGTGTGGTTTCATCGATCTTTTGGTGATGGCAGCGTCTCTGATGAAGCTGCCAATGAATGCGAGCGTTTGGGCTTGGATTATATTTTAGGCGGTTGTCCCCTCATGTTCTGCGAACCTGTCGATTTCGTCCATAAATGCATGTGCTGGTGGTTTCAAAAAAACGGACATGTTCCCTCTGCCTGATAAATATTCATTAATGACCTTTCTCAAAAACACTTTCCTGTCTATCAGAAGGCTTTGCAAAACCAGGGATTTTGTTCAATATCAAAGCCTGAGCGACTTCGGAACCGCAGCATCCCGAATGCTTTCGGGATTCGAGGATTTCGAAGTCGCGGAGATGCATATTGGGCAAAAGAACGGTTTGGCATAGGCTTCTAAAAATGTACCAGGTTATGTAACACACTATTTATCACTATAAATTAAAATTTAAAACGTATTCGAATTCAATAATCGAAGGCTTTTAATCAAAATAAAGACGTAATCGACTTTTAAACTGTTGCATAATAGTAATACGTGCAAGTTTCGATATCGTAAAAATGCAAATAGTTGGTAAAGGAATGACTTGCACCGTTTATCCAATAAAGTTAATTGAGAGAACAAAAAACGGATCTACACTTGCCTTCTTCATATGAACACTTATGTGGTATTGTATAATAAAATGCCAGTGCAATGTGATTTAACATTATTTAAATGAAAGAAATATTGGAATCACAACGACATATCATTGATGCTGTTTTAGCAAGTATTGGAGAGGCTGTTGTCATTGTTAATCCCAAGGGACGTATTATCAGGAATTGTAATTCTGCTACAGAAGAAATGTTTGGATTTCAAAAAAATGAGCTTATTGGAGAAAATACATCGATCTTGCATATTAATCAGCAGTATTATGAACTTTTTGGAAATCAAAGTGAAGCAGTACTAAATCGCGGTGAGATTTTTAAAGGTGAGTTCCGGATGAGAAAAAAGATGGAACTATCATTGATACCTACAATACCGTAACACCAATACGCAAAGAGCTGGGATGGGAAGAAGGCGTGGTTAGTGTGATCAGAGATATTTCTGATGAAAAAGAAACCGAAAAGCAGCTAAATAAGAATCTCGAAGAAAAAGCTATGCTGCTGGAAGATAAGCATCACCGGGTAAAAAATAATCTTGCCGTTATAGCCAGTTTGTTATATTTGCAGATGGAAGAGGCTGTAAATAAACGGGAAAGAAAATGTCTTAGAGTTGCATATAGCCGTCTGCAATCAGTCGCTTTGGTTCATGAACAGCTTTACAAACACGCGGAACTAAATACTAAAATTGATCTCGGTTCATATATTCCACACCTAATTAAAAGTATAGAGCAAACAACAGATTCCAATCCTAAAGAAATCACCACCAGTGTTAAAGCCAACCACATTTCGATCCTCCTTGTTCGAGCCGTTCACACCGGATTATTGATTTCTGAATTGTTGATGAACGCTTATAAACACGCATTCATAGGTAAAAACAAGGGGCCTATAAAGGTTGATGTCACTTCGAAAAAAGATACGCTCTATCTTCAAGTCTCAGATGACGGGGTGGGTTTACCGGAAAATTTCACTTTTGACTCCGGTTCAATTGGAATGAATATCATCCAAACACTTTCGAAACAACTTCACGGGAATTTAGAGTTTTCTTCAAGAGATAATCAGGGAACGTCGTTTTCAGTTTCATTCGGGATACATAACTAACCGGAGAAATCTTTAGTATTAAAATACTTTTATAGTCTTTGTGCCCCCCCTCTAATTATCTGACATATCATATATATGCGAATAAATTATTGTAAATTATAATGTATAGTATATACATCATATAACTTAGGAGAGATTTTTGAAGGTCGTTATTTTAACAAAATACGGGGCGCCAGATGTACTTCAGGTCAATGAGATAAGTACGCCTAAACCAGACGATCATCAAGTATTGATTAAAATCTACGCCACCACTGTTACAGCTGTGGATACTACTTTCCGAAAAGGTAACGAATTTTTTGCGAGGTTGGCGACCGGAATCATTAAACCCAGAATACGTATCCTGGGAACTGAGTTTTCAGGTGTTATTGAATCGGTCGGGAAAAAGGTCACCTTATTTAAGCAGGGTGATCCGGTTTTTGGCGACAGCGGTACGCATTACGGCACCTATGCCGAATTTATTTGTATGTCTGAAAAGGATATTATCTTACGAAAACCGGAAAACCTATCTTATGAAGAAGCGACTGCTATCCCTTATGGTGCATTAACCGCTCTTCCCTTTCTAAGAGACAGCGGTAACATTCAAAAAGGGCAACAAGTGCTAATTATAGGAGCAGCAGGTAATGTAGGCATTTTTGCCGTCCAACTCGCCAGATATTATGGTGCGGATGTCACCGGTGTTTGTAGTCATACAAAATCTGAATTGGTAATGTCTTTGGGTGCTAAAAGAGTCATTGATTATACCAAAGAGGATTTTTTAAAAAGAGCTGAACCGTATGACATCATTTTTGATACCATTGGTAAATACTCGTTTCCTCAATGCAAACATTTATTGAATCCTAAAGGAATTTATCTAACCACTGTACTTGGTTTTCCCATACTCCTGCATATGATGCAAACATCTTTATTCAGCGGGAAGAAAGCAAAATTATCATTAACCGGTATGAGATCCACTGAAGATCGATTCAGGGATTTAAACTTCATTACGGATCTGATCAAACAGAAACAGCTTAAACCCATAATTGACAAAACGTATCCTTTTGAAGAAATATCAGAAGCCCACAAGTATGTTGATCTTGGTCACAAAACAGGAAGTCTTATAATAACAATTAAAAAGTGACTAAAGCCGGAGAAATGAGTTTGTAATATAACGTGGGGTTTTGATAAGAATCGCAGCGTTGTAATAATTACATTGAGTATACGAGCTGTGAAAATATAACCATCTTGACGACGGACGACTGACCATCGACGACACAGAGCTGTTTTGATGCCTAAAGCATGATTCCGTTACCGAACTCACGTTGATGATACGGTTTTTCAGAATAAATAATGTTTAATTAATATCAGACATTTCTCTGTGGTCGGTGGTCATAGAATAATCTAATTTAACAGCTACTTTTATTAAGTTGATAGATTATAAGCTTAAACGAACCTCACGTTAATATAGG
>DATFMK010000218.1:0-3960 GCA_035267005.1 Balneolales bacterium | reverse complement strand
GCTAAATCTTCTAATGTTGTGTAAGAGGGCGCACGTTCGCCATTTTCCCATTGTTGCAATTCACCAGTATTTCGCTTCATCTTTTTTGCGAGATCATCTAATGACAACCCACATCTTTCTCTTGCCCATTGAATTATGACTGGATTCACAGCAGTAATCATGTCATTTCCCTTTTATAGCCAACGGCGGGCTTCACGACAGCGGCTTTTTGCCGTCGCCGTTTGGCTAATAATGTCACATCTTGACGATCTGTTGCCCAAATCACTCTTGTTGCTTTATGGAATAACGATCCGGTTCATTAAAAAACGTAACGTCTGCGTATCCGGCGTATATTTTCCCGGAGTGCAACGTGCCCTTTGAAATGAAATATATATCTCTTTTTATGAATGTTTGGGTTTTTCCACCAATTGTCAGATCGATTCTGCCCTCCAACACGAAACCGATCTTTGCGGCATGGGAATGTTCGGGCAGATCCACGTCTTTTTCGAATTCCATGAATATGATCTGATGGGTGTCGGATTGGGAAAGATAGGCTTTTACGCCTTCCAATGGGATGTCGGCTTCAGGAAGATCTCGAATCGGTTTGGGAAATGTCTCTGACATTCAACGCCTTTCACGCATACAATATCACCCGTATGGTTGGAGAAAATTGTTTTCACGAAGCGTCGATTAAAATTTGTGCGTCCTGCAGGAAATTATCGTCTGTGGGGAATCCGGGTCAGTTGTCGATGCAAGCGCTGTTGCAAATCAGGTAAGATCGTTATTCCTCTAACATATATATTATTTAATTTCAAGACATAGTCAGGGATCGGGATCAGGTTTTTTTAAAAGTTTTGGCCCCTGATTCCTGACATCTGACTTCTGATTCCTGATCCCTGGCCCCTGATCCCCGCTCTCTATTTCCTATTTTCTATTTCCTATTTTCTGGCCCTCGGCCCCTTGGTCCCTGAGCCCTGCTTTTAAATTGCAAAAGACATACCAAATATTAAACTATTGATATCATGACCATTTTAATTTTCGAGGGGTTTAATGTGCACAATTCTCTGTGCTAAGGTGCACAATTATCTGTGCAAGAAAAAAGAAAAGGGTCAAACATAACCTTGATCTCATCTTTTAATTTAGAACAATCAAATAACAACTCAAAACCTAAATGCGTAAAGGGAGATGCATCAACCGCATACATAACCATTTCGAGGTCACTCATTTCATCCAAGGCACATGGCGGCTCCATCCGGACAAGGCAATAAATTGTTTATAGATGTTGATTAGTGCATTTCCAATCTGGTCGGGATTAGAAATCTGCCAATAAAACAGACCATCCTTATATTTTAGGTCAACTTTGGGGATTCAAACTTGAAGATTATTATTTAATGCATAAGTTTTTTGGATCGACATCATAACAGTCTATGATGCGATAGATTTTGAAATCATTTGAAAAGGAGGGCTAAAAATGAATGCTAAATATAAAACATACATATTGTACTTTTTTGTTACTATTGCCTTCATATTGTCTTCAACCACTAATTCTCTGGGAGAAGAATACGAATCTTTGAAAGGGATTGAATCCGTAAAGGCGGTTTTTGATGTAAGGGTGGGCAACCCCAAGGTCGCGGCCGTTCATCTGGATTTAATTCACAAAACATTCAACGATCAGAATTTAACGATAAAATCAAAGAAGCCGGATATTGTGGTTATCTTTATGGGTCCTGCCGTGAAACTTGTATCGAAAAACAGGGAGGGTTTTACACCGGAAGAGCAGAAACATTTGGATACTATTGCCGGCATTATTTCAAATATGGCAAAGGACGGAATTAAATTGGAAATCTGTGTAGCTGCCGTTCATCTGACGCATGGGGATCCAGATTCAATTTTACCGGAAATCAAACAGGTCGGCAATGGGTGGATATCGGCAATCGGATATCAGCTCAACGGATACGCATTGATCTCGGATTTTTAATGTAACACCTTTATATTTTATTGGATAATCGACAAGTGATAGGGTTTTAAAGGTCCCTCTCCTCAATTATCCACGTGCTTATTGAGTCTTTCTACCGACAATACGGCAGGTCGATTGCCCTGCCGTATTGTTTAATGCTGTTTCACTATTCTTCGGCAGGCTCGCTTAACCTGATTTAAATCGGCTTCCCTGGATATACCGAGGACGACATAATGGTCTTTTGGCGCAGCATACCTCCTATTACAATTTTACTCGCTGCTTAAAGGATCATACTATTCCATAAGACACACCAAAATTTATGGTAAAGATTAGAGTTAGATGTTCTGCAATTAAAAAGAACGCCGGAGGGATAGGGTTTACACGTTAACATCCACTCCGGCTTATGGAAATTTTTTAGGTTCTAACTTCGATTTTACGGGGTTTGGCCTCTTCAACCTTCGGCAACGTAAGTCGTAAAACACCATCCGTGAGTTTAGCATCAATCTTGCTCTGATCAATTACGTTGGAGAGCGAAAATTGCCGATAATATTTCCCTATTTCGTATTCGATCAAAACGTCTTCCTCATCGGCTCTCTCAAAAGGTTCAACCTCTCCGGTTAAGGTTAATGTGTTCTCCCGAAGGTCAATTGTGAGGTTTTCTGACGTTACACCTGGCAAATCGGCCAAAAGTGTGAGTTCGCGTTCGTTTTCGAATATATCCACACTGGGTGTAAAGACTAACCCCGCCGTTGTCTGCTCGGCCGGAGACATTACTTCGTGTTTTGGTCTTACTTGGATTTCTTTAGCTTGACTGTCCGTCATGGTAATCCCTCCTTCCTATAGAATTCCTTTTATATTTATTGAACTTTAATCTGTTTGGGTTTGCTGATCTCTGCCTTGGGTATGGTCAGCGTCAATATACCATCCTTTAATTTCGCATCAACCTTATCAACATCAATAGCATCAGCCAGGTTGATGGACCTTGAAAATTTTCCGGCTTCTCTTTCTCTTCTATGGTATTTCACGCTGTTGCCTTCCACCGGTATTTTTCTTTCACCTGAAATGGAAATGCCTTTTGCGGTAACTTGAATGTCCAGATCGTCTGATTTTATTCCGGGCAATTCCGCACGAACATAGTAATTATCATTGTCTTCAGTCACATTGGTCAAAGGAAATACTCCCGCAGCAAGCATTGGAAGGGCACCTTCTGATAAGGCGCCATGCCATTGCTCTACTTGTCTTCGCAAACGATCGAGTTCGCTAAAAGGACCTCTGGGTCCCCGTGTCGGAAAATCGAATAATCTTCTGTAAAACATGATGACACCCTCCTTTCTTCGTCATTTTGTTTTTTATTAAATGGTTAGATTAGTTTTCCAACCTGACCGAAATTTTAAACTAAAAATTAATTTCAAAAAACAAAATGTCAAGATTCCTTTTTAATTTTTTTATTGAATTACTTTTTAATTTTATTTATATTAGTAATTAATATTTGGTTTTGGAGGTTAATACGATGTCAAAGAAAGATGATAAAAAACAGAAAGAGAAAATTTCACCGACAAGTACATTTTCTTCTGATTTAAAAAGCAGACAATCAGTTCGTGCCACCTTCATGCTGACCCAAGGATGTATTGAGGCTATCAGTATCGTTGCCAATCAAATGGGTATCAAGCAAAAATCTCTTTTCGATCACCTGGCTGAGGATATAGAGAGTTTAAAGTCTATCGCCCGCGACATAAACCAAATGAAAATAACAAAACAGGGCCGAATCCACAAAACGTATGTAATTAGCAGAAAATCACTCTCTTCATTAAATGAAATTTCCAATATGTTTGATGCATCCAGGGATGGACTGGTCGAATATTCTATCCAAAGGTTGTTGCCGATAATTAGTAAAGAGCGGACAAAACATGAGATACGAAAAAAAATTCTTATAAAGATTAAAAAACATTTTCAGCAAGGAGAGAAAATTCTGAATGACATTAGAAAACAACTGGGAGATGATGATCCGATCATCAACAGATTTG
>DATFMK010000217.1:0-6868 GCA_035267005.1 Balneolales bacterium | reverse complement strand
ATAATTGGAAGCCTATGCAAAGCCGTTCTTTTGCCCAATATCTGCGGTTCCGAAGTCGCTCAGGCTTTATTATTGAACAAAATACCTGGTTTTGCAAAGCCTTCAATTGACGCAAATTAAGAAATCTTTGACACAATGTATTATCGTTTTCAAATGATCTGAAAATTAATCACATCCGTCCAAGGCCTTCTAATAATTCGTGTGGGGCTTTCCTAAGCTTTAATAGCCCACCATTTAGGTGGAACCCACCAGCAAATGGTCATCATGATATCACAAGGTTTATCAAATTTTAAAATGGAATCGTCCCAAGTTTTAACCCAACTGTTGGATATACCTCGATGTCTCGCCTCTTTGTCAAACCACATCTGAGAACGCTATCGGTACCGGACAAGACTTTTGAACTGCCACGAATAAATAATTTCCAACCGATTCAGGGAGTTACACTCTTGTTCTATAAATTCCTTATGTCGAATTCACGTTAAATACGTCAAACGTTTCTTACATACCCTATTTACACCTGTTTAAAAGCCGTTTCAAGATCATTTAAAAGGTCTTCCACATCTTCGATCCCAACCGAAAGACGAATCAGGCTGTCTTTTAAACCTGCCTTTTCACGTATATCTTTAGGGATGGAAGCGTGCGTCATAGAAGCTGGATGGGATATTAATGATTCTACGCCACCAAGGCTCTCAGCCAGTGCAAAATAATGCGTATTCTTCATAAAGGTATGAGCCTTTTCAATGGAATCGTCTTTAAGTGAAAAGGACACCATCGCCCCGAAATCATTCATTTGTTTTTTTGCGATTTCATGTTGGGGATGTGATGCCAGTCCCGGATATCTCACTTCGGCCACTTTAGGATGCTCGGTGAGCATTTTGGCAATTTGCCTGGCATTATCACAAGCCCGTTCCATACGGACATGCAGCGTTTTAATACCGCGTAATGTGAGATAACACTCCATAGGTCCCGGTATACCTCCGGTTGTTTTAACCTGGAAACGGGCGTTTTCCATAATCTCCGTATTCGAACTACAAATAGCTCCTCCGATGATATCCGAATGCCCACCCAGATATTTGGTCATGGAATGAATCACTGCATCCGCACCCAATTCCAGAGGCTGCTGCAAATAAGGTGATGCAAACGTATTATCCACAGCCGTAAGAATATGTTGCTCCCGGGCGTAGTCCGTTACACTTTTAATATCGACGATGTTTAAAAGGGGATTGGTTGGCGTTTCAATCCATATTAAGCGGGTTTTACTGGTTTTGGCCTGTTTGACGTTTGCAACATCCGTCATATCTACAAAACTGAATGTTACGCCATAAGGCTCAAATACCTGCGTAAAAAGGCGATAGGTCCCGCCATAGAGATCGTTGGAGGCAATGACATGATCTCCGGGCCTCATCAGCTTTAACATCGCATCAATAGCCGCGCAACCACTGGCAAAGCAGGCGCATTGATCCGCATTTTCAAGTCCGGCTACTAATTTTTCCAATGCGGTCCGGGTCGGGTTACCCACACGCCCATAGTCGTATCCTTTATTTACATTCGGAGCTTCCTGAACGTACGTGGAGGTTTGAAAAATGGGAGGCATCACTGCGCCGCTTGTTTCCTCCGCTTTTTGACCGGCGTGAATAGCTTTCGTATTAAATTTCATATCTCTATTTAGAACTTAATATTTATTATTTGCCACGGATTACCGAGGATTTTTAAAAAAGTGAAAATATCTTAACCTTACGTGAATACGAAATATAGAAGATCTCTTGAACCCGAATTATTCACGTAACCAATAGGAAGTAATACATACCTTATTGTAAATTAAATAACGTATAAAAAATAAACCGATCCTCGATTTTGAGGACGCTAAAAAAGAGCTGCGAAAAGTTACCGAGCTCTTTGATGAAGTTCAAAATGCTTCTTCAATGTCCCGAAAGCATTCGGGATTGATCACGACAAAATTTCTTATTGAATGTAAGACAAGATAAAGCAAAAAAGCTCATTCAAAAAATTGAATGAGCTTTTAAAATAATCGATAAGTTAATTTCAGGAATCCTTTTGAAAATTTGTATATGCCGAATCCGCTTTAGCCTTGAAACCCAGGTAATTGTAAACTTTGTATAGAATTTTCCAATAGCTTGGGGTTTGTGGTTGATTATTGGCCACTTTCTCAAGATAGGGCAATGATTCCTTGTATAATTTTTGTATCCGGCCTTTATAGAGTTCGGCCAGTTTTTTGTTCGGAATGACCTTTTCCATATTCAGATAAGCCGTAGCGTAATCATGATATAAAATGCCTAAAGCGTAATCTGTATTGATGTTGGTCGAATCGATGGATTGTGATTTTAATAACTGATTTTCGGCGGAATTAAAATAATTCTGAGCCTCACTATCCAAGGAATTGGCTGAATCTTTCAATGCCTGGTAATTATTGTCGTTCTGATAATTATCATTTTGTTTGGCAAACGACATCATTTGTTTACTAACCGATGTCAGTTTTTGCAAATACTGTTTGCCAATACTGAACAGCTGTGTTCCATAAGCCATCCGGTATTCCGCATTGTTGGGATCTTTATTGATAAGTCGTTTAATGAGAGCTACCGCCTGTTGATGATTACCATTAGCAAGATAGGCATTTTCCAGTCCGTGCAACAAATTGATGTTTCCCGGATTATCTTCCAATGCTTCTTTGTAAGTGTCGATGGCATGGTCATATTGCTGGTTTTCCAGATATAAAAATGCTAATCGCTCCAGCTCTTCCTTAGTGTGATCATTACTTTTAGCGACTGCTGTTTCCATCGAATTTACGGCTTTGGGCAGATCGCCTAAACGGTAATAAACATCAGATTTAACCTCATATGTTATTTCGCTGTCCGGCTGAATAATGGTTGCGTTATTCAAATAAGCCAAAGCGTTATTAAGGTCTTTCTGAGTCAACGAACTGTCATTTTTCATGATCTTGACGCCAAGATTATGTTCTTTACTCCACGATTGGGTCAGCAGATTATCAATTTTATGATCATTGCTGTCCACGTTGGGACTTTTCTTAAATAGACTCTTCGCTTTCATCAGAGCATGACGCATTTCCCTGTAAAGATGCTCATTATTAGAGGGCTCATTATTTTCTGAAGCCATTTTGTTCAGAATATATCCCTTGTAATAGTAAGATTCCGGATTTTGAGGATTTTTCTTTATCGCCTTGTTGATGGATGAAAGGGCCTTTGAATAATCTTGTTGATTAAGGTTCAATTTGGCTGCCTGGAAATGGCTGGTAGTCGTATTATTACAACCAAAAAAGAACCCGAAGGCAAGAAGAATTCCTGCCATTCGGGTGATGTAATTCATCATAAATATTCAGTCAATTAAGATGTTTCTTATCAATCAGTCTCAAATTTTTAAATAATAAAATAATAACGAATGAATTCGATATTAATTACTCATACCGGCTTTTTTCATAGCTTCCTGTGCTTTTTTGTTCATACCGAGATTGGTATAGACACGGAAGAGTGAACGCCAGTAGTTTTTATTTTTAGGTTTGAGTTCGGTTGCCTTTTTGTAATATGGCAGAGCTTTTTGAAGCATTTTACGTGCTTGCTGATCCAGCTCATTTGCTTTTTTATTGTCATCGGTGTTGTTACGCTCCTTAATCAAAGCAGCAGCTTTGTTTTGGTAAATCACACCGAGTGTATGATAAGCTACATCCTCTTTAGGTTTCAGTTGAATAACTTTCTTCAACTGGACTTCAGCCTTTGACGTTTGTTTATCAATTTTGTTGTGAAGTTGCTGATTCTGTTGTTCAATCTGAGAAATCTGATTCTTAAGATTATTTTGCTCTTGTTTATTATTGGTCTTTTTGAGCTTCTGTTTCAGATTGAAAATTTTGTTGTAATTCGATGTCAACGAGTCATTTACATTGAGAACAAGCTTATAAATTTCGGTACCGTATACAAGACGATATTGTGGATTTTGCGGATCGTTTTGTATCAAACTGGCTACCGTTTGGATAGCATTGTGATCATCTCCCTTAGTCAAATAGGTGTTGGCAAGCTGTTGAATTACCTTAATACTGTCAGGATATTGTTGCTTGGCTTGTTGTAACGTATTGATAGCCTCGTCATAATTTTTATCCTGATTGTAAAAGTTGGCTAACTGCAGGTAGTATTTCGTTTTAACTTTGGGATTTTTTTGGATCACTTCATGAAGTGTCTTAGCAGCATTCTTTACATCATGATTCATGTAATAAACTTCCGACAGCACTTCGTAAGAAAGTAAACTATCGGGTTCAATTACGGTAGCGTTTTTAAGATGTGCAATAGCTTTTTGAATATGTCCGGGAGCCTTTGCACTATCGCCGGTAACTAACTTAATGGCTGCATTATGTTCCTGAGTCCAATGCTGAACAAGACTCATACGTATCAAATAGGTTTCCTTGGTATTTTTTTTCTTACCATTGGACGCATATAGTTTTTTTGCATGACTATAAGCCTGACTCATCTGTTTGTACAATTGTGTACGAGCAGATGGATTCGGTTTAGCATCAGCCATTTTTGAGAGGACATATCCCTTATAATAGTATGCTTCCGGATTGGTTGAGTCCGCTTTGATAGCAGCCTGAGCAGCAGTCAAGGCTTTTTGATAGTTTTTATTCTTTAAGTTGGTTTTAGCACTTTGAATATTTGGATTAGACGCTTGACAGGCATATAGCACGAAAAGGGCTGCTATTGCCGCAATCGCCGGCTTTAAGTATTTACTCATAATCCTGGGTTAGAAAGATTTTAATTGATATTAGTGGTTATATTCAATGGAAGTTAACATTCAGATTAAATTTCCGCAATTTATTTATGTTAATTAGTAACATGCTTATGTTAAGAATCTAAATGTTCCATTAAAAAATTTATGAATAAGTCGTATTTTATATCTTATGTTTTCAAATACGGCATATAAAATATTTCATCAGAAAAATATTCACTATATAAAGATCGATGGTGATCACGAGGATGTCACGCCTTTGATTTTTCTACATGGCATGTTTGGGGGATTAAGTAATTTCGATCGTCTGCTTGATTTACTTGGCGGCAAGCGAAATATCATCGTACCTGAAATGCCACTGTACGATAACCGGAATAAAGCTTTATCTGTTCAGAATCTGTCGGAATGGGTTCGCGAGCATGTAATACATAATTTTGGGTTGGATAAAGTCATTTTACTGGGTAATTCTTTAGGGGGGCATATTGCCCTGGATTATGCTTTAAAAGATCCGCAAAAAGTGGCGGGATTGGTACTTACCGGTAGTTCCGGATTATTTGAACATGGCTTTGGCTGTTCGCGTCCACGGCGTTACGATCGTAATTATATCAGGGAACGGACATCGATGACTTTTTATGATCTTAAGGTGGATGAAGCTATAATTGATGAGATACAGCAAATCCTGAAAAGCCGTAGAAAACTGACCAAGCTTTTGAAGATCGCACGTTCGGCGCACGATTATAATATGGAGTCACTTCTCGATAAAATCTATCAGCCTTGTTTGCTTGTTTGGGGAAGAAACGATGTCATCACTCCACCGAATGTGGCGCAAAATTTCATGCAAATATTACCCAATGCACGTCTCGCATGGATCGACAAATGCGGACACGCGCCGATGATGGAACAACCGGAACAGTTTGCCAAAATATTAAATAACTATTTGGATATTATTGAATCTACAGATTCTGAAAATGAGAGTTTAACGACAAATCAGACGAATTATGAAAGAGAAAAAAGTTATTTATAGTAAAAAAGCACCTGAAGCAATCGGTCCCTATAGTCAGGCTATTGTTTATGACGGATTGGTTTATTGTTCCGGTCAAATTGGAATTATTCCGGAAAACGGATCTTTTGCTGGTAATGCTATTAAGGAGCAGACTCGTCAGGTTATGAAAAATCTGGGATCTGTATTAGCGGAGGCGGGTTCCGATTTTTCAAAAGTCATCAAATGCAGTATATTTCTCTCCGATATGTCGGATTTTGGTGTCGTTAATCAAATTTATGGCGAATATTTTACTGATAATCCCCCCTCACGCGAAACCGTAGCGGTTAAAACATTACCAAAGAATGCCTTAGTGGAAATTAGCTGTATTGCGGCAGTAGGGTGACGTTTAACCACAGGAGATTACAGAAATGGTAAAAATCCTGTTAATCTTTTAATCCTGAAAATCCTGATTCTACGTTTTTTATATCCCGTAGGGATTACATATTATCCTCGTTCCCAACGTCTTCGTTGGGTACGTAACTCGTGAACCTCTATTTCAACTTAGAATGAGAGCGATTCAATGTAATCGTAAGCATTTCTAAATTATAGTCATAATATGGTATGAAAGCAGAGCTTCCCGGCCGGCATTCCCAAAGGGACTTTGGGAACGAGGTTAAAACCCCAAACCGACCTCCTCCTGAACGGGATTCAGGATGCATAAAAATGTTGTTATAGTTTATCAACTGACCCATTAAGCAATAAGCTTCGGTATCGTTTTGCCTCTCCTAACGCTTGCCGCCCTTAACAACAAGATTCCGGATCGGGGTCCGGAATGACGTCGTTGGTTAGCTCTTTGCCATGATAATTCAAAAAATCCGCGTCATCCGTGTTCTATTATCCTCGTTCCCAACGTCCTCGTTGGGAACGTAACTCGTGAACCTCTGTTTCAACTTAGAATGAGAGCAATTCAATGTATTCGTAAGCGTTTCTAGATTATAGTCATAATATGGTATGGAAGCAGAGCTTCCCCGCCGGCATTCCCAAAGGGACTTTGGGAACGAGGATAAAATCGACGTCATTCTGAACGGGATTCAGGATGCATAAAAATGTTGTTAAAGTTTATCAACCAACTCATTAAGC
>DATFMK010000216.1:0-3692 GCA_035267005.1 Balneolales bacterium | reverse complement strand
AGAGATGTAATAATTACATTGAGAATACGGCCTGTGAAAATATAACCTATCATGACGACGGACGACTGACCATCGACGACACAGAGCTGTTTTGATGCATAAAGCATGATTCCGGTTTCGAACTCACGTTGATGATGCGGTTATTCAGCATAAATAATGTTTAATTAATATCAGAGCATTTCTCTGTCGTCTGTGGTCGGTTGTCATAGAATAATCTAATTTAACAGCTACTTTTTTAAGTAGATAGATAGATTATAAGCTTATAACGAACCTCACGTTAACATAGTAAACAGGTAAATGATTTCTTTTTTAAATCGAACTTAAATAAAGATAAATGAACAGCTTATCAGCCATAGATTTCTGGTATAAGGAACTTCTCTTGGAATGGGGTTTTACCTTCCCCGAGAAATTATGCTCAATACAATTCGGTCTTCAGGGTTGGTTCTATTTTTATAGTTTTCGAACCTGATGAGGTAATCTGCAATGGGATTTTATAGCGTATTCCCTGATACAGACAGAGATCTAACGTTTTATCATTACAGAAATACGCATAGGTGTCCACATATAAGGTGTCGTTGGTTATCCCCTTCAAATTGACATCGATGTGATGTGGAAAAGCGGGCTTGTTCAACTCAGCTACTTTCTTTCCCTGAAATATTTTCTGTCCTTTGGCTGTTTTGAGGATGAAACGATTTGAAGCATCCGTATTAAATTTATATCCCTTAGGCAGTTGAATATTCAATGAAATCTGTACGGGACCCGAATGAACGTCTTGTGTTTTTAAAAGGACAATTTTCCCGGGACTTTCTTCTTTTTCCGTATGCAATTCCATTTTTTTTAGATTGGTCAGTGTAAGGGTTTCGACCTTATGGGTGTTCAAATTAGCTTTACGGATTAAATGATTGTTCGTATCGGCAATATATAACCAATTACCTAAGACGGAGACGCCCCCCGGTTCATCAAATAAAGCGTTTTTCCCTACCCCGTCTTTATAGCCTTCTTTCCCACCAAAAAGCGTGGTTGTTTTACCTGTATTGGGATCAATCTCTTTAATTTTATTATTGTACGTATCGGCAACGATGAGTTTACCTTGCCACAGAGCAATTCCCAAATCATGTTGCAGCAGGACCTGACTGCCCTCTTTACCATCCTTATCTCCAAATACAAAAAGTCCTTTACCAACGATCGTTGTGACTTTATTATCAGATCCCAAACCCACTTTTTGAACGGCACTGGCTTCGGGTTCCGCCACGTACAAATATTTCCCATCCGTGGTTATGCCACTGGGCTGGGCCATCGGAACCTGACGCCGGGTTCCTTCCGAAAGTCCCTCTGCACCGGAACCTGCAAAAGGCTCGGCATAAGCTGTTTCAGGATTGATTTTCCAAATTTGATGTGGTCCAGCCATGGCGACGTATAATTCATGATCAACATGAGTTATGGCCCATGGAGAGTTTAACGATACTTTTTTTCCGGTGCCAGGTTGATTAAATTGCTCGGCTTGTTTCCCATTTCCCGCTAATGTGCTTACAGATTGAGTTTTTAAATTGATAGCCCGTATGGCATGGTTACCGGTGTCGGCAACATAAAGCGTATCCCCCATAAGTGTCATACCCTGCGGTTGATTAAACATGGCTTCCTGATAGGTTCCATTTTTGAGTCCGCTTTTACCGTTTCCAATGACTTCTTTAACACGGCCATCGAGTGAGGTAACAACGATACGATTATGATCAGTATCCGCAATGAAGAGTCGTTTACCATGTCCGTCAGCTAAAACTTTTCCCGGAAAATAAAGAACAGACTGTGCACTTTTTTCTGATTCCGGTACCAAATTGAGCGGTTTCCGATTTAGCTCACCCTTTTTGCTGAATATTTTAACCATATGACTGATGTAATTGTGCATCATGTCATAGATACCTTCACCGGAGGTTTCTCCGACAATTTTTCCAGTTGGATCGATTAAAACAAAACTTGGCCATGCCCGGATGGCATAACTTTTCCAGATCTTAAAATCTTTGTCATTAACCACCGGGTGATCCAATCCAAAACGTAAAATGGCTTGTTTAATATTCTTGGTCTCGCCTGAGCTTTTAAATTTGGCAGAGTGAACTCCAATCACAACTAAAGTATTCGGAAATTCTTTCTCTAATCGTTTGAGATCCGGAAAAACGTGATAACAGTTAATACACCCATAAGTCCAGAAATCTAGTAATACAATTTTACCACGCAGTTCTTTGAGGGATAAAGGGCGATCGGTATTGAGCCACTGCATTCCTTTAGGAAATTCCGGGGCATGGATTTTACCTACATATTTACTGGAGTCGTTCACGGCCGTTTGTGTAAGATTATTCGCTGGTTTACTCTGACATGACGAAAACATCAGGCTGAGCATAATTAAAAATAACGGGAAAGCTTGTTTTTTTATCAGGGCCATTCTAATGGATAACTGTTAATTAATTGTACCTGTTGGAAAAATGAGTCTGTTTATGACTCATTTTATGTCCTGTTATAAAAATATAATGGTTAGCAGTTGTTGAAATATCACGAAATGATAACAATTTCAAACCTGCTTTTACCTGAACATTTGAATGGCTATCCGTCGTTCAATAAAATCGAAGGTAACGTAATTTCGGTTCTTCAGATACATTCCAACGAAATTACGCCGTTTCTAATAATAGTTTTTTTACCTGCTTGATAATCCCGTTTTTGTCAATTCCACAATCAGCATGTAATTCAGCCTGAGTACCCTGTTCAACGATATAATCGGGAACACCCAAAATGGTTATCGGGATAGGATTCTTTTTGCTAACAACATATTCCGCAACGGCACTCCCGAAACCACCGGTTTTCACTCCATCTTCAATAGTGATGATATGACTGTATTTCGTCATGATTTCATCAATAAGAGCTGTATCGAGCGGTTTTACGAATCGCATATTATAATGGCCAATCTGAATATCCTCGCTGCGGGTTAATTCATCGGTTGCTTGGGTTACATAATTACCGATCGTGCCGTACGATAGAATCGCGATTTCTTCACCATCGCGGATACATTCACCTTTACCAATTTTCATCTTCTGATAATCGCCATTCCATGCCATCCCTACACCTTTTCCACGTGGGTACCGAATAGCAAAGGGACCATTTTGATATTCTGATGCGGTGAACATCAAATTACGTAATTCATTTTCATTCATAGGTGCGGATACGACGATATTGGGAAGACATCGCAAATAGGCAATATCAAATAAACCATGATGAGTAGCGCCGTCGGCACCAACCAATCCGGCACGATCCATACAAAAAACGACCGGCAGATTCTGAATAACAACATCATGAATGACCTGATCGTAAGCTCGTTGAAGAAAAGTGGAGTAAATGGCGACGAACGGTTTTATTCCTTGCGTGGCGAGTCCGGCGGCATAGGTTACGCCGTGTTGTTCAGCTATACCCACGTCGAATGCGCGTTCCGGCAACTGCTCCATCATATCGAGCAAACCCGTTCCGCTCGGCATGGCCGCGGTGATCCCAACGATTTTATCATTTTTCTTTGCGAGATCAATGATAGTATCCCCAAAGACTTTTTGATATTTAGGGGTTTCATGACTTTTCTTCGCGACCAGCGATTTTCCGGTGATTTTATCAAAAGGACTTCCCTGTGCGTGCCATTTGGCCTGATCCCGTTCTGCAGG